>CADCRJ010000187.1 GCA_902803735.1 uncultured Spirochaetaceae bacterium | reverse complement strand
TGTCGCATAAATATCGATTCCTGCGTCTATCAAGTATTTTGCTATTTCTACTTTGCGTCCTGATATTGCAAAAAACAGTGGGTTGTTATCTGCATTTGAAACATCAAGCTTTGCTCCGTTTTTACATAATATTTCAACAATTTTCTTATTATTCTTGAAAACAGCATCTGTCAAGGCTGAAGTTCCTGCTATATCATCTACATGATTAATATCAATGCCTTTTTCAATTAAAAAAATTGCTATTTCATCATTTTGCTCATCTATTGCAACTTGTAAAAAAGAACCTCTTATTGTTTCTTCATTAATATTAAACTCTTTTAGTGAAACAAGTTTTCTTATGCATTCCAAATCATTGCTTGATATTGCATCATCCATTTGTTCTGTTAATTCCAAATTCATGTTCGTATCCTCACATTATATTTATTGTCCAAAGCTTGAAGCCGATTCTTTATACATTGATAAAGTCTCTATTAATGTTTTTCTAGTTTTAGTATAACTCAATCCACGTTCTTTTACCTCCTTCAATCCCTCTATTATATCTTTAACATGCTCTGTGGAATGCTGCCCCCTTAATATTCGGTGCCCAGCACAGGTTCTCAATGCAGAACGGCTTGGACATTACGTTACGCATGTCTACGCAGCCGTGGGGTATTTTTGAGTACACTGTTATTTCTGGAGTGTAAAGATTTTCGATTGTGGCAAACTTTAGCAGTTCCTCTACATCTGGATGTATTTCCGGCATTTTGAAATCAGTTAGGTTGTAAACGTAAATTCAATTTGCGGATTCATTTTATTACTTTTAGTGTAATGTTTGTTATTAACATTTCACTATAAGGCTGTACAAAATCAAACTTCGTACTAGCGAGTTGTCAAAGATATTTATAACTGATTTGTCTGATAAAATAGTTATAAACAAAAAAGCCGGCATTTAATAACCGGCCATTAATTTACTTAAGATATCCGCCGTAACACCAGCCAACAGTTCCAGCTTTTATTGGTTTTCCGTCGCGGTCTTTGGCATCTGACAGAAGTTCAACTTTTACCCAGTTGGAAGAAATACCGTCGATTGTTTCAGCTTTACCGAGTTCAAGAATTTTAACTGCAGATTTTTACTTTTCGTGTGCCTCCAGAAGACTTTACTTCTTTTATCAGCTCTTTTGCCTCGCCGATTTTCTGCAAAAGTTCATCTATCTGCGACTGACTCAAAGGTTTTTCACCAGCAAGGCGAACTGATTCTTCTTGGATGGTGTCTTTAATCTTTTTCAGTTCTTTGTTCATTATTTTTCTCCGCGTGTCAGAATTTTATCACAAAATGAAAATTTCTCCACATTTTTTATGCCTTGTAAAAGTCCAGCGTTTTGCTGTCAAAAATGATTTCGACTTCCCTGCAATATAAGTCTTCAACAGAGATTCCAAATGTAAACTCTGTTTTTGTGTCATGGCTTTCTGAATCTTGTTTGAGGATGATAAGTGTCTCACAAAGATTCTTATAAGGATTTTTTTCAAATTCAAGTTCTTTTTTGCGGATTTCAGGATTGGAAAGAAAAAAGACGATTGGAATATTAAGTTCTTCTGCAAGTTTTTTTGACTCTGCAAAGATTTCAATCTGATTTTCACTCTGCCTCATAAGGGAAAGCGAGTCGATAAACGCAATTTTGAGGCCATCATTCTTTGCCTTACTCCTTATGGAATTTGAGAGCTCTTCAAAGGAATAAAAGCGGCAGTTTTCCATAATCAGCGGAAAATTATTTTTTTCTGAGAGAAAACTAACTGCATTGTTTAATCGTTCTTCCTCTTCTTTCTGGAGCATTCCGCTTTTTAGCTTTGAAAAAGGAATCCCTGATAATTTTGAAAGAAACCCCAGCCCCAAAAGAGCGAATGACATTTTAAACGAAAACAAACCTGCGCATATTCTTTTTTTGCAGATTTTTTCCAGCATGGAAGTAAGAAATGCACCGCTTCCAAATTCAGAACAGGTAAAAACTGTAAGATTTTTGTTCTTAAAGCCACCGGTAATGTCATCAAGAAAATCAAATTCTGAAGGAATGGAATTTCTGCTGTCCTTCAAAGCAGAAGGTCTCTGCGAAATTCGTAAAAGGGCTTCTTGTGCAAGCTGCCATGCATTTTTTGTGTTATCCATGTTACGCTTTCTCCTTCCGTCATCCATGATGTTTTTTTAATTTATAAAATAAAATGAATTTGCTGAAAGCTTTATACACAAAAAAACTGATGACGGCACTTATTAATTTATCAGCAAGATTCGTAAGAATGCCCGAAAGATATGTCGCAAAAAAAAGACTTTTTGTTGCAATATACAAGCCTTGAACAGGAGTCGCCGTATTCATCCGCTCGGACCGAGAAGAAAGCAGAATATCAACCAGAATGTTTCCGCTTACGGCATTTGCAATAGCAGCCCATAATCCCGCCCACAGAAAAGCTTCAATTGTTAAAGACCCGGTTTCCGGGTTCTCCGGAACCTTAACTTTTCTAAAAACGAGAGCAGCACAGACAGCAGTCGAAATATGGCAGATTACAAACGGAAGCATCGTGTAATCAAAAAGATACATAATTCCATTCGATAAAAAAGCGCACAAAATTCCGACCCACAGCCCGCAGCAGGCAGTTACAGCAATAGTCAAAACGGAATCCATATAAAGCGGAATTGCCGTCTGAGGGATAAAAATTCCACCAAGACAGTTTACGGCAGTTGCAAAAATCAAAAAAAGAATTTTGAATTTTGTTTTCATTCTATTACCCCAAGTTTTCGGGCAGCTTCAATCAAATCAAGACGGTCAGAAAGACCGAGCTTCTGATAAATAATCGTGCGTTTATTCAAAACCGTCTTTTCTTTTTT
>CADCRJ010000186.1 GCA_902803735.1 uncultured Spirochaetaceae bacterium | reverse complement strand
TCCTGTAAAGATTTTGCGGTAATCTGCAGCGGGAATGTGTCCCCAAAGTTCGCAGGCTGCGTCCCAAATCTGCTGTTCAAAGCCGATAGTGGCGGAAGATGATTTAGCTTTTGGGGATTTTGATTTTGCCATGATGGTGTCCTTAGTTGGTGATTACTCTATTATAACATTATTCGATTCAAATGGCCTATAAAAGGTCTTTGAAAGTTAATTCTTTAATTTGTAATTTGCATATTTACCTTTTTGATTCTGAACAAGCTTGTCTTCAGCTATAAGTTTTTTGATTTGAGAGTAAGCCTGGTCGCTTGTAATTTTGAGCAAATTCATTACATCTTCTTTTGTAATAATTCCATCCTGCTGTTTTGCAAGTTTAATAATAAGTTCTGGATAACGAACAGCATCAATGTCTGTCTGTCTGACATATTTTGCGCTTTCATTATTCTGCTTGTAAACTTTAGAACTTAAAATGTAAGAGCGGTTTGCTCCATTACCGATTGCTTCTACAAGTCCAGCTTCAACCAGATTTTCTATTGCTGCATTTGTACGTATCTTATTGAGATGTACAACATCGCTTAATCGATCTACATTAACTCGACGCTCATTTCTTATTAATTCAATTATAATGCAGTTTAACTCGGGTTGTCGAGTTAAATTAATTTTTAATTCGGTTTGCCGAGTTAAAACCGAGTTGGAATTAAGAGATTCGTTGTACTCACAATTTTGCTGCTGCTCTCTTTGTTTGATACCTTGCGTGATACATGATAATAGAATAATCGCTTTAAAACAAAAAACCACTCATTTCTGAGTGGTCTGTTATAGCTGGGGTAGGACTTGGCTTCCAGTCACAAACATCCTGTTTGTTCCTTCCAGCCGCCTTCGTTCGCTGTCGGGCACATCCGTGTGCCCTTTTCCTCCCTTTGGTCGGCGCTCACTTCGGTTCGAGTCCATACTGGCTTTTTGGAATTTAGTTTAAAATAAAAAAACTTCTCGCTAAGGAGAAGTTTTCGTTTTAGCTGGGGTAGGACTCGAACCTACGGCCTCCGGGTTATGAGCCCGACGAGCTGCCAACTGCTCTACCCAGCGTCGTACTGTTCGATTATAATACAATATCATTTTTCATTTGTCAACATATTTTTTTCAGAATTTTCATTTTCTTTTAAATTTTTATACCAAATTCTGCATTCGACGGCAGCAAATAAGATTGCGATGATTGCAAGAAATTTGTATGTGGACGAAAAACTTATAAAAAAATTAAAAAGTCCGTGGACAAGAACGGCATATACAAATGGCATGATGTACAAAGGTCTGTTAACAAAGGTAAAAATCGTAAATCCCAAGAGACCTGTGCAGAAAGCGTGTATAAGCTGAGCAGAGAAAATTCTTGCCATTACCATTCTAAAAACGGCATTTGCTCCTATAGATGCCATCAATCCAGGCAAATTTTCACCAGAGATTTTTCTGATAACGTAGATGACAGATTCAAAGCTTCCGGCTGCAAGGCCGAACAACACGCAGCAACAAAAGAACGTAAGCAAGTTAAGGTTTTTACGTGGAATAAAATAAACCAAAACGCCTTTTACAGATTCTTCCACAAGACCGTTAACTATCAGGGCAGAAAAAAATAGCGAGTAAAATGTTGTAACATTGAAAAATGGAATCATGAAAACTACAAATTGAATCAACGACGCAGGAAAAACCGCGACAATTCCTGCTACACATGCAAATAATCCAGTACGTATACGAAATTCAGGAACAAATGCCGCAAAAAGAACGAAAACAAAAATCGTTGGTAAAAAACTCAGTACAAAGAGTACATACAGATTCATTCTTTTAGAATAGTAGAAAAAAACTAAGTTGTAAACAAAAGGTTTGAATAAGATGTGAAAACTTGTCTATAATAAAGTATGTCAAAAAAATCACTTGTTTTAATGGGTATCAAACATTGCGGAAAAACAACGCAAGGAAAGCTTCTCGCATCGCATTTTAATTGCAAATTTTATGATACGGATGATGAGATAAAGCTTTGTACAGGAAAAACTCCCCGCGAAATTTATACAGAAGAGGGACAGCACGGCTTTTTAAAGGCTGAAGAAACTGCATGCAAAAAACTTGCAGCAAAACTTAACGAGGAATTTGCCGTAATAGCTACAGGTGGCGGTATATGTAACAATGAAAAGGCTCTTGAGATTCTCCGTAAAATAGGAACTTTGATTTTTCTCAATGCCGACGAAAAAACGGCATGTGACAGAATCTTAAAAGAAATAGCAATCTGGCAAGACGGGGCTCTTCAAAATCTTCCTGCCTATATCGCAAAAGAAAATCCACAAACAATAGAAGATGTAAAAAATATATTCCATAAGTTCTATGAAGAGCGTCAAAAAATTTATGAATCCATTTGCGATATAAAAGTAAATATGCTCCCAGTCTCTAAAGCCGAGAACATGGGGCATATCCTAAAAAGCATTCGCTAAAATTGATAACTACAGGTTCTAGCAGCATCCAGAGCAGGAACCGCCGCAACCACCTTCACAGCCGTCATCGCAGCCAGAGCATCCGCCACAACCACCTTGTGCTGGAGCAAGCTCTTCTGCGGTTGGCTCTCTTACATCAACAATCTCAATGTCAAAATAGAGAGTTTTTCCTGCCAGCTCGTGATTAGCGTCAACCGTTATCATATCATCAGTAACCTTTGTTACACGTACTGTAAACGGACCAGTCGCAGTATCTGCCTGAAAGCTCTGTCCAACTTCAATTGGCATCGTTACGTCAAACTGGCTTCTCGGTACATCCTGAACCTGAGCCTCGTCATATTCTCCGTATGCCTCTTTTGGCTCAACAACTACAGTAAGTTTCTCACCAACATCGTGACCTTCTATTTGTCTCTCAAGCCCAGGAATGAGGGTTCCTATTCCATGCATATATTCAAGAGGCTCGCCGTCTGCTGATGTGTCAATAACCGTACCTTTAGCGTCCTTTAACGTATAATGGATTTTTACCATTTTCTTAGGTGCAATCTGCATTTGTGTCTCCTATAAAAGTCTGCTTTATTCTCACAGATTTCAACAGATGATTCAAGCGTAAGAACAGCTATAAAGTCAGTTTTTATGTCCCAAAAGAACCTTTATCAAATCCTTGCGACCAATTTTCTCAAGAGCCTCTTTTACAAGAGGTGCATTCTCACGTCTGTTGAACTGAAGCAAAGCCCTCTGTAATCTACGTTCATGAGCACCACGAGCAACATACACTTTCTCAAAGCTTCCGTCTTTCTCTACTTTGCGAGGATTCAATCCCGTGTAATACATACAAGTGGACAAACTTCCAGGTGTCGGGTAAAAATCCTGCACCTGGTCAGGAACGAATCCTGTTTTTTTTAGGTACAGGGCAACATCAAGGGCTTCTTTCAGACCAGCCCCAGGATGCGAGCAAATATAATACGGAACGAGATACTGCTTTTTTCCTGCCTTTTGATTCATTTCCGCATA
>CADCRJ010000185.1 GCA_902803735.1 uncultured Spirochaetaceae bacterium | reverse complement strand
TTGTCGTATAGCAATATTCAGCAGCTCGAACAACTTTTCTTTAGACTCGATTTTTTGCTGCAAATACTCAGAGACAAAGCGGTATTCAAGCCCCAAAGCCTCAAGCCTAGCCCAATCCGCACCATCACGGTGCAAATTCTCAACTTCCTCGATAAGCCCCTCATCCAAGCGGGCTTTTAGCCTCGCCTCAATACGAGAACGAACCAAGTTCCTGTCCAATGTCGTACCAATTACAAGGGGCAAGATTTGTGGTCTAGGAGCCATTTTTGCACGAAAAGCCTTACACTCAGGACTTTCATTATAACGATTAATCATAATCGCCTTGATAAGACGCTCTTTGTCGCCAAATTCAGACGTATTGTGAAGCTTTTCTTTTTCCCTTATAAGGATTTCTTTTAGCTCATCGTATGACTTTTGATTAAGCTCCTCATAAAGCTCAGGGTTCTCAGGCATAGGAATCATGTCATAATTTCTAAGGATTGAATCAAGGTACATCCCGGTACCCCCGACAACCACAGGAATTTTGCCTCTTGCCGAAATATCCGCAAAAGCCTTGTAAAAACCTTCCTGAAAATCAAAAAGATTGTATTCATGGCTCAAATCGCAGACATCGATAAGATGATAAGGAACATGATACGATTCCGCAGAAACAGAACCAGAGGACAGCGACTCTGCAAGGCTCGGATTCAGCTTTGCGACAAGGTCAAGAGAAAGTTCATAATCCTTCAAATCCTTGCCGCTGCCTATATCCAAGCCACTATAAACCTGTCTGGAGTCAGCACTTATAACTTCGCCGCCGAGAGCCACAGCAAGACGCACCCCAATGGCTGTCTTGCCTACGGCTGTCGGTCCGATAACAAAAATGCAATTATATGACACGGCACACCGCACACTTCAAATACTCGGATTTAGGATAGCCGAGAAGTACAGGATGGTCTGGACCTGCACCATACTTTGCAATAACCTGAACCCTGCGCTTCGCATCCTCAGCTGCGTTCATAAGCATACCGTAGAAGTGCTCAGAATCAAAGAAATAAGAGCATGAGCAAGTTACAAGAATTCCGTTCTTAGTGAGGAGTCTCATAGCACGAAGGTTTATCTCTTTATAGCCGCCATACGCTTTCTGTATGTTCTTTGCAGATTTTGTGAATGCTGGTGGGTCAAGAATAATAACATCGAATTTCTTGCCTTGCTGCTCATATTCTTTGAGAATATCAAAAACATCGCCACAAACGGCAGACATTTTATTACCAGCACCGTTAAGCTCAATATTCCTGTTAACAAGGGCAACTGCATCTTCTGAAATATCAACGCTTATAACGCTGAGCGCACCACCGCGGACAGCATTCAAGCCAAATGCACCTGTATGAGTAAATGTATCAAGAACACGCTTTCCGTTGCAAAGTGCGGCAACAGCACGGCGGTTATCCTTCTGGTCAAGGAAGTAACCAGTTTTCTGACCGTTGGCAATATCTACCTCAATCTGAACACCGTTCTCGGAAATGACGATACGCTCGCTGCGAACCTCGCCCTCCCAGCAAGAACGGAGTGGCAAGCCCTCTTTCTCGCGTGTAGGGGCATCGCTGCGTTCATAAACACCAAAAGGCTTAACTATTTTTCTCAATGCAGAGATAATCTCGCGACGGAACACCTCGCAAGAAAGAGTAAGGAACTGAACGACCAGATAAACGTGATTCTCTATGTCGCAGTAACGCTCAACGATAAGCCCCGGAATAAAGTCAGCCTCACCGTAAACAAGCCTGTAGGAATCTTCTGGCGCATAGCGAGAAGAACGCAAATCAAAGGCATCCTGAATCTTGTTCATATAGAAAGACTTAGTATCAGCCATAATCTGGTCAGCGTGCTCGCTGCCAATCATGCGTACAGTAATCTTTGACTTGCGGTTTATAACGCCAGAGCCCAAGAAAGCTCCGCCGCTTGCAAAGACTTCAACAACGGAACCGTCTTCTACAACGGCATCCGTAAGAGAAGCCTGTTTTATGCCACTTCCGTCTGAAGCCTCAAACTTTACGGAACCAATCTCATTATCAAAAACCCAGGGGAACCCCTGTTTTAATTCATGCTCTTCTTTTGATTTCAAAAAAATTCGTGGAAACATATTCATATTTGGATTATATCCGAGAATCCCCTTTTGGAGCAACAGCACTATAAGTGCAGAAAATCAGTCTGAGCACAGGGACTTATACATACATCCTCTGGATTCTGTAAATCCAAGCCTAGAATACAAAGTTCCAACCCGTTCCGTATCCTCACAAATAATCTCTGAAACTCCGCGATTTCGAGCCTCTTCAACAAGACTCTCAATCAAACGAGTGGCAATTTTCTGATTTCTATACTCAGGCAAAGTGTAAACGTTGGCAAGATAGGCACATCGCCCATTTGGTCGTGATATTGCCGGCAAAAGCGAAATATAGCACAATGTAGCAGTACCTACAAGAGTTCCTTTATCCTCTGCGATTGCAGTAACCTGATCACCAGCCATAAAAAACTCAGCAACGGCATCCACAAATTCCTTTGGGAATTTCTCCGTCTCAGGAATCTCATAAATTTCCCGTAAAAGAGCAATTCTAGCAGAAACAACTGGCTCCAAATCTCTTGAATCAGCCAGCCTTATTTTTATCTTATCATCGTCTTCTTTTACAGTCTCAGCTCCCCACAGAAGCTGTGCCGCAAGAATTCCATTATCTTCCATTTGACCCTCCGTATTATAGAATAACACGAGAAATTGCATAAGGGTATCTCTAAGAACAGACTTTTAGTAAATTTTTAGGAATTCGTTACAGCTGTCATCCTGGAGGAGATTTCAAGTGAGACTTTAAATCTCCTCCATTTTTTTCGTCCTAATAGAAACAATACTGTCCCCATAATGTTGACAAAAATACATAATTCCCATAGTTTTGGCTTTTTAATATATATCCATTGTAAGGAACATCAATTTTTTGTTTGCCAGAATTGTAATATGCAACATCACCATCTGCTGAATTCATAATATCATCGATATTTATTATTTCATCTCGTATTTCTTTACACTTATCTATTGTATTATCCCTAGAAAAAATATAATAGTTTCTGCCTACAGTTTCATCGTAATTCTCTATAAAATACAAAACTGGCATATCAATGGCTTCAACAACATAAGAATCTGATGATTCGCTCAAATTTCGGCTTGGATAAACATAAATTTCCAGAATATCACAATTATTATCTTGATTTACCATAACACAATAATTTGAATCATGCTCAACACTACATAATTGTTCTTCATTCCCGAATTTTATCGCCTGTGTTTTTATAATGTTCAATTTTTCATAACGTATATTTCCCAACTTCTCTTTTATTCCAATTTCAATTAACTCTGATTTAGGAATATTTCCTATAATTTTCCATTCAATGCTTTTTTTTGCAGCAGAGCATGAAAGTAACAACATTGATAAAAGAAAGCTAATCAAGAAATTTTTTAATAGCAACAATCCCCGAATCATTATTTTTTACCACTTCTCCCCTGCAAGTTTTTGCACTAATTCGCGGCAGAGCATTTCGCTTACAGTTCCGCGGGTGAGAAGAGTCTCTTTTGAGCAGACAAGTCCGTAGCGGATGCAGTTTCTGACAGGCTCCTTTTCCAAAAATCCCATCAAAAAGCCAGAAGCAAAGGCATCGCCAGCACCGATTGTGTCCACTACCTGAACCTTCATGTATGGCGGCTCGATGTAAGTGTCTGCACCAACAGCAACCAAAACGCCTTTTTCGCCGAAAGTGACGATGAAATCCCTGTAACCAAGGGCACGGAATTTTTGGACGGTGGTAATGTCCATGAGTGGCTCTTCACCCAAAATCGCGGCTGCCTCAAATTCGTTGCAGGCAAAAAGGTCAATCAGGCTGACATAAGGCAAGGTTTTTCGCGCTAAGTCAGGGGATGTCGCGTTCTGGAAAATAAACAGAGACGGATGAGATTTTTTGTATTCGTAGATTTGTGCGAAAGTTTCCAAAGAAAGATTTGAATCAAGAGCAAGGCTTCCAATATTCTCGCTTTCAACGAAAGAAGTGATTTCACTTCCAAAATCAATGTGGCGTAGAATGCGTGTGGAATAAATGCAAGAAGCCCTGCTCCCCGAGCTTGCCATGACAGAAAAAAGAGACGTGCACTCGCCAGGCACTTTTCGCAGGAGAGTGGTGTTAACGCCCTCGGTGTGCATTCCGTGCCGCAAGAAATCGCCAAAAATGTCATCGCCAACAACGGAATAAATGTAGGAATCAAGGCCAAGATGACGCAAATTCATCGCCATTCCGCGGGCAACGCCGCCAGGAACCAAATCAATCGTACCGTCACGGTAAGCCTCGCTGGTGTCTTCTTCCATGCTGTACGCTTTTATATCAACGGAAACATTCCCGATGCACAATATTTTCTGCTTTTTAGTATCGCTCATTGAATAAATTTAAATAACAGAAGTTGGCCTGTCAAGTGAAAATTTTTGTACTTTTCAATCGGTACGGTGTTTTACAAGCCCCCTACTTTCTGATAAACTCTTTCTATTATGGCAGAAATTATTCAACCAAGAGTTCTAAAAGGTTTCAGAGACATTCTTCCGGCAGCAGAAATTGCTCGCTCGGATTTACAGGAAAAAATTACAAAAGTATACCGTTCATTCGGCTTTGTTCCGATTGACACGCCAGTACTTGAATATTCAGAAATTTTGCTTCGTAAATCAAACGGCGAAACAGAAAAACAGGTATTCCGCTTTTTGGACAACGGAAAGCGAGACGTTGCTCTAAGGTTCGACCTTACAGTTCCGTTCGCTAGATTCACGGCAGAGCATGAAAGCGAGCTTTACTTCCCGTTCAAACGCTATCACATCGCAAAAGTATGGCGAGGAGAAAAACCACAGGCTGGTCGTTACCGCGAATTCGTGCAATGCGATATTGACACCGTAGGAAGCGACAGTGCAGCTGCGGACTTTGAGATTCTTAGCGTAATGAAGACAGCCCTTGCAGAAATCGGCGTATCAGACATTACAATCCATGTAAACCACCGTGGAATCTTCAACAGATTCCTTGCCAAAATCGGTCAGATTGAGCACTCAGAGGATATTCTGCGCTCCGTAGACAAACTTGCAAAAGTCGGAGCAGAAGAGGTAAAAAAAGAGCTTGTTGAAACAACAGGTTCAGAAGAATCTGCCGCAGAAATATTGCACTATATAGCTGGAGCTGATGGATTTGACGCAACGCTCGACATGATTGAGCAGATGGCTGGCGGAGCCGCAGAAGACACAGCAAGAATGAGAGAAATCCGCGCAATGATGAAAGCCGCAGGTATCGAGTCTACTTTTGTACTTGACCCGTCAATAACACGTGGTCTTGACTACTATACAGGTATAGTTTACGAAACATTCCTGAACGAGCTTCCGTCAATCGGCTCTGTTTGCTCTGGCGGTCGCTACGACAACCTTGCAGGACTTTACATGAAAAACAAAGTGCCAGGCGTAGGTGCTTCAATCGGCTTGGACAGACTCATTGCAGGTCTTGAGCAGCTTGGTCGCTCCGCGAACAGGGGCAGTTACCTTGACGCTGAGATTTTCTGCACGGACAAGAATCTTTCTACACATTATCAAGGAGTAGCGGCTTCATTGCGCTCAAAGGGCATTGCAGTAGAAGTATTCCCTGATGCAAAGAAAATGAATCAGCAGTATGCCGTTGCAGAGGCAAAATCTGTACCATGGGGAATTATCATAAATGCAGAGGAAGCAGCTGCAGGAACGCTTACACTCAAAAATCTCGCAACAAGGGAACAGTTTGCGGGACTCTCGGTAGAGCAGGCAGCAGAGCGAATCAAGGCTTAAAAAGGAATTAATAACTATGATTTTAGGTTCTATTTTTTTATTGGCATCTGCTGTTTGTGGTATGCTTTTCTGGGTCTGGGTCGTAAAAGGAATTCTCGCAAGAGTTTACAAGGATCCGTTTGGAAAAGGCAACGTTATCAAACTCATATTATTCGGTTTGCTAGGATGGGTTTTCCTTTTTGCTGCGATATGCACAATGGCTTATTCCGCAAACAAAAAAGGACTCTCGAACATACCAGAAAAGACAGCAGAGTTTGCAGCTGTCACCAAAGAAAGTTTTAAGAAGGGCTGGAACAAAGGGATTCTTAAAAAACTTGACAATCTGGATTTTTCAATCGAAAAAATTCAAGAAGTCGAAGATGAGATGAACATGACAAACTCAGGCTTCCGCACTTATGAAGCAACTTTGATTGTAAAAAATCCTGCAGAAGAATCTACACTTACCTACAGGGAACTTAGCAACGCAAACATTGTGTATGCTGAAGATGAGAATGAAGTTTTAATCCCGGCATTCCTGATAAATCACTCGAATCTTGACGAAATTCCTTGGATAATGCGAGCATTCGTACCAGCTTACAGACATGACCAAAGAGTAACGTCAATTCCAGAAGGTTCTTCATACTTGTATATTCGTTTTGATATGGATGATAATCACAAAGTACAGAAGATTGGTATCGGCGAAAAAACAATTGATGTAAGTAACATTCAAATACTTCCGTTAAAGAAAGATAACGGCGTATCTAAAGGATTTGAAGAAAAATAAAAAAAGGGCTGTCTAATAAGTTCCGTATGTGGCACACTTACATGACAGCCCCATTTTCTATTTCGATGAAGAATTCTCTTCCATAGAGCGAGCTTCTGACTCAGCTCTTAATTTAGTTATGTATTTTCTTACAGAGCGTGAAGAAATCCAGCCATCGCTCAAAGCGTACCAAACCTCATAATTATCGTCAACTTTTACAGTACACTCGCCTTCAACTCGGTCTATAGCTCCTCGCCTGTAATTCTTGACAACAGGGGAATCATAGGATGCCTGCTCACGGCTTGCCGCGTATGGCTCCGTCACGACTATCCACGAATGCTCCACATCGAACCCCTCCAGCACGGAAGGGTTAAGCTCTACCTCAAGCTTATTCTTGCTGCATGAAAAAGACAGGCACAAAAGCACAAAAATAAACAAACGCTTCATGCACAGGCTCTCTTATTCTGCGATATTCTGGGCAAAATACTTAACGACCTGAGAATAAATCATCATATCAGAATCAACAAAATTTAACGTAGGAATCTCTGGAAGTTCAGCCCATCGGTATTCAGTATGCTCAGTCAAAACAAACGGAACGTCGATTCCGTTGTGAGGAAGCTCAACTAAATGTGCATTAAGCATGACATTCTCACCGTTATGCTTAAAAATTGCAGTCGCGATTTTTGGCCCCACAGTTATCGAAACGCCAAATTCTTCCTTAAACTCGCGGGCAACGGCAGTTTCTTCGGACTCTCCGTCCTCAACTTTGCCACCAGGAAATTCCCAACGACCACCCATCTGTCCAGTAGGATTTCTGTGAGCAATCAGAACTTTATTATCATTAAAAGCAATACACGCAATAGAAGTTTTTGACATACGTACCCCGTTTTTTAAAGGTTCTTAGAAGAGCTGCATGAAGCATTTTGATTTTCCAAAATGCTCCAAACAGCTCCATTATAAACAAGAACCGTTTGTTTAACAACGGTACAGCTCGCAAATTGAATGTATTTTTGACTACTTTTTCAACTGTCGTGAGAAAGTCTTTACACCCTCAATTACAAGCACCACAGCGAGAATTGTCATAGCCGCAGCAAACAAAAGCTGGAAGTAATGACCCCAAGCAGGGTCTTTTGGAGCAAAATTGCCAGCAGAAATCAGACTTATCTGCTTGAATACAGTCTTTACCAACTGAGTAAGAGTTGCTGCAAGCATGAAAACCATTGGGAAAATGAACATTTTGTTGTTTTTTCCAATCTCACCGAGCCATGCGGCAACAGCAAGTAAAGCGATTCCTGCCAAAAGCTGGTTCGCAGAGCCAAACAAAGCCCAGATTGCGCCGAGCTTAAGACCGCCAAGTATACAACCAATCACAACCATAAAGGTTGTTCCGAACAAAGGATTTGCTAGAAGCTTGCGAGCAGGAGATTTTGCATCTTTCCATGTAGGCTCGTCACTTTTCAAGAAAAGCTCGCTGAACATAAAACGGCTCAAGCGAGTTGCAGAATCAAGAGAAGTCAAAGCAAATACAGAAACTGCAAGCGTAAGAAGAGCAGAGATTGTGTTATAAATGTGACTTCCTTCAGAACCGAACATAGTTGCGATTCCTGCACCAAAAGCTGCGGAAGGCGAACCGAACTTGCCCTCGTTCCATTTAGTGTAAACGACACCAACAGCAATAAGAGAAATAATGCCAAGTGCAGACTCAATAAGCATAGAGCCGTAGCCGATAGGTTTTGCATTCTTCTCGTTATCAAGCTGTTTTGAAGAGGTTCCTGACGCAATGAGCGAATGGAAACCCGAACAAGCACCACAAGCTACTGTGATAAACAAAGTCGGGAACATCATAGGAAGCTTTTCAGCATTAACAGCAGGAATCGAAAACGTTGTAGTTCCTGTAAAAGCAGAAATCACGATACCAACCAAAGCTATAATCATCATCGAGTAAAGCAAATAAGACGACAAATAATCACGAGGCTGAAGCATAATCCATACAGGAATAAGAGAAGCAACCGCAATATAAAGACCTATAAGAACAATCCAAGTATTACGGCTCAAAGCAAGTCCAACGTTAAGACCTAAAATTACAATAGCAACGACTGCGATAATTCCGCAAATTGTAGCTGGAAGAGTTTTAATTCCCAATCGGTTTGTAAAAATACCATAAATGACAGCAAGTACAATGAAAAGGAAAGAAATCATTGCGGTTGTCTGGTTTCCAGTAGGATTCTTAACAAATCCAAAAGCCAAAAGCTGGCCATTCTCGCTAACGCCAGTAAAAAAAGTACCCGCAACAACATTTACAAAGGAAGCAATGACAAGAATCAGTACAAGAAGTGCAAAAATAATGAAAAGTCTTTTAGAGGTCTTTCCCATTGAAGACTTTATGATTTCGCCTACTGATTTACCACCGTTCCTAATAGAAGCAAAAAGCGAACCAAAATCCTGAAGTCCACCAAAAAAGATTCCTCCGATTATACACCAAAGGAATACTGGAACCCAGCCAAACACGGCAGCCAAAATTGGTCCATTGATTGGTCCCGCACCAGCGATAGATGAGAAATGGTGTCCCATCAGAACAGCAGGTTTTGCCGCTACATAATCAACGCCGTCTTTCATTTCATAAGCCGGAGTTTTCCTTGTTGGGTCAATTCCCCATTGTTTTGCAAGCCATGAGCCATAGAATACGTAGCCCACTACAAGCAGAGCGATTGCAGCAAAAATTATTAATAATGCTGTCATTTTTCTCCTCCTAGAGAAAACTTTTTTTTAATCGGATTCCGCAGCCGCATTTTCTTGAAGTTGCGGAATCTGCTTTAACACCTTTTTCAAATCTCCCCCCAATCGATTATATGCAAGCTTGAATGTATTCAGTTCCATGCAAATAACCTTAAAATTACTCCATCCCTTGAACGTAAACATATATGATTTTGTACGATGAATTCTCTTTATAGCAAGGAAAGCCTCTTCATCAACAGAATCGGCGAGAAGTACAAGCGTAACGTCCGAGTTTCTGTGCCCATAATGAGGATGAACTCTGGATAAGCCTGTCTGCCATGCAAGATTTTCCAATTCTGCCAGCATAGGGCAAGATAAATGCTCCTCTGCGGCAAAAAATATATACTCATTTGACTCAGACTCTGAAATTTTGGCAGAACGAACAAGAACATACTGTTCCTCGTGCGTATGAAACTCAGCTTCTGCAACAAAAGGCGACAATGCCCCCTCGGTCTTTACATCATAATACTTTTCAAACGAAGGCAGAAGTTTTTGCAGAGCGTCTTTACTTTTCATAGCCGTTACATTCTATTTAATCATCAAAAAAAACACAATATTAAGCCTGTTCAGAATCTTCCAAGGTCTGTTTTAATTCTGCAAGTGATGGAATTATCTTCCATGCAAGCGCAGAAATCTCACTATCAGGCTGAATCATGTCAGGAACCATTACACACCGTATGCCTGCTGCGGTTGCGGCTTTTACGCCGTTCGGGCTGTCCTCTACGGCAATACAAGAACCTGCGTCCAAATTTAATGACGCGGCAGACTTCAAGTAAATATCAGGAGCAGGCTTAGAGTGCTCAACAGTATCGCCTGTTGTAATTGTCTCAAAAAAGTCAAAAATTGAAGCCGCCTTGAGTTGCCTTGAAACATTCTTCCAACTTGTTGAAGAAGCTACAGCAAGCCTTAGCCCGCTTGCCTTCAATGATTCAAGGCAGGAAACAACAGAAGGCATCAATGCAAGCCCCTGCTCCTTCTCAACTATATAGAAAAGCTCGCATGTACGCTCATAAAATTTTTCGGGAGAAACAATATCCTTGCAGTAAGAAGCCAGAACAACCAAAGTGTCGTTTGTATTCTGACCAACACAATGGTCATAAGCTTCTTCAATTTTATCTATACCAAATTCTTCGGCAGCACGTTTCCAGCAAATTTTGCATACAGATTCTGTATCAAGCAGAACCCCATCCATATCAAAAATAACAGCCTGAATTTTCATGGGGTAAAGTTTATAACAATTTATGCCAAAATGTCCACACGTAACAAGAACAAGGGAATTTGCAATTTCTGCATAGGAAAAAAATCAGTGCTTAAACTCAAGAACGATTTCGTGCTTTGAATCGCTAATGCGGAGAATTTCCTCAAGTTCCAGCCTGTCAGCATTTGTAAGAGCGAAAATTAAGTCCCGCTCAAACTGTTTTTTGTCTGCGGGCAAGTTTTTTTTCGTATCAAGCTGAATTTTTGAATGAACAATATTTCCCTGCCCGTTTGCCTTTATATTACCGCTAAATGTGTTCACGCCTGAAAAACCACTGATTCTGTAGCTGCCAATCAAAAGCTCCGCAACAGTAATATAGGCATCGCTAATTTTCTGAGCTACACCTTTTTTTTCAAAAGAAACAAGATTCCATCTTCCCTGAACATCTGGAGCTGGATGTTCTTGCTTTTCAGGCTTTTTTTCGACAGGAGGCTCTGCTTTCTTCTCTTCTTTTACAACAGGAACTACTTCAATAATAACGTCATCAGGAACGACTTGTTCCTCAATAATCACTGGTTCTTCAACTATAGGCGATTCTACTTGCTCTGGCTCAACAGTTATTGAGCTGCATGAAAAAAAAGCAAGTACCATAACAAAAAAAATAAAACAAAAAAAAGAATTAGTCTTCATAGTTGAAAGTTATATCACAAAGGCAGCAAAATGTTTATAATAGAGCCGTTAGGAAAAATAAGTATTCCGAACAAAAAAAGTCTACTCGAGGGGAAATTCTTATGAATGAGCAAGTATCCGAAAAATTCACGGAAGAGCTGCAGGTTGCCACAGACACTATAATAACTACAACCTCGCCTATCGTGCAAACATTAAAATCTTTCGTAACAGTCGAGAACGGAATTCGTGCGGCTGTAACGATTCTGATTGTCGTTTTGTTAGGCTTTCTTTTTCATTTTATCAGGAAAGGCTCCAAAAATATCATAACAAAGAAATATAACAATCACATAGCAATGCTTGTAGACAGATTCCTAAAATATCTTTTCTACGCTTTGTCAACGATGTACATTTTGGGTGCTTGCGGAATCAAAATGACAACAATATGGGGTGCAGCAGGAGTCGCAGGTATCGCAATCGGTTTTGCAGCACAAACAAGCGTCAGCAACGTAATAAGCGGAATCTTTGTTCTCGCCGAAAAATCAATGAAAGTCGGAGATTTGATAACTATAGGGGACATAACAGGAATAATCGATGCAATAGATTTGCTCTCGATAAAGATTCATACGCCTGACAATCAGTTTATAAGAATCCCGAACTCAACAGTAATGAGTGCAAATCTCAAAAACACAACCTATTATGACAAGAGAAGGTTCACGCTTCCAATTTCAATTTCCTATGACACAGATATGGAGGCAGCCCTTGAAGCACTCAAAAAAGCTCCTGCACTATGCCCACATGCCTTACAGGAACCAGCTCCACTAGTTTGGTATGATGCATTCGGAGAAAGCGGAATCAACATGACACTTGCTATTTGGTGCGAGAAATCTGATTTTCTGACATTAAAAAACGAGGCTTTCTGCGCAGCAAAAAAAGTTTTTGACGAAGCAGGAATTGAGATTCCTTACAACAAGCTTGACGTTAACATTCTAAAAATGCAACAGCAGCCAACGGCTTAAAGACGTTCCTAAAAAACAAGGAGAATTAATTTTATGAAACATGGATTTTTTCGAGCAGCAAGCGCAACTCCACAAGTAACAGTCGCAGATACACTTTCAAATACAGCTTCCATTATAGAATGTGCGGAGCAAGCCTACAAAAACGGAGCGGAACTGATTGTATTCCCAGAACTTTGTATAACAGGATACACATGCTCTGACCTTTTTCTCCAGGACAAATTAAAACAAGCGGCAATTGAATCTCTTGAACAAATCGCTTCAAAAACAGAAACCCTAAAAGCAGTAATTATAGTCGGATTACCAGTCGCAGACCAGACAGCCCTTTACAATGTAGCGGCAGTTCTCTATGGCGGAAAAATCATAGCAATAGTCCCAAAATCTTTTATGCCAAATTATGCAGAATTCTACGAGCGACGGCATTTTAGACCTTGCTACAACGTAAAGGGCTCAGAATTCTTTTTATCTGAAAAAAATCCAAAAGTGCCTTTCGGAACAAACATTCTCATTCAGGATGAATCAAACCCTCTTATCTCAATAGGAATAGAGATTTGCGAGGACTTGTGGGTTCCACTGTCTCCGTCAACACAGGCAGCACTCGCAGGGGCAACTGTAATAGCAAACCTGAGCGCGTCAAACGAGATAATTGGAAAAGCTAATTACAGAAGAACGCTTGTAAGCGCACAAAGTGCAAAACTTTGCTCTGCCTACATTTATTCAAATGCAGGGAACGGAGAAAGCACCACAGACCTTGTTTTCTCAGGACACAGCATTATGGCAGAAAATGGCTCATTGCTTGCCGAATCCAAGCTTTTTGAGTCATCTGTAATTTATGCTGACTTTGATTTGGAAAGAATCTCACATGAACGCCAGAGGATGACAACTTTTGCAGATTGTGCATCAAATCTCGAAAAAGATTTCGTAAAAATAAGAATTCCTCTTTCTTCTGACAGAAAAGATTCTACGGCAAGCTTTACAAGGAAAATTGCAAGATTTCCATTTGTCCCACAAGGAACGAAAGAACGCTCAGAACGTTGCCATGACGTTATAGAGTTGCAGGCACAAGGACTTGCAAAAAGATTACGCCATACAAAAGCAAGAACAGCAGTCATTGGATTAAGCGGTGGTTTAGATTCAACTCTCGCCTTGCTAGTGACTCGCAGAGCATTTGATATTTGCGGATTATCCCCAGATGGAATCAAGGCCATAACGATGCCTTGCTTTGGAACTACAGACAGAACGTATAACAATGCGTGCATTCTTGCAAATGAGACAAATGCCACGCTACAAGAAATTCCAATTGCAGAGACTGTAAGACAGCATTTCAGGGATATTGGGCAAGACGAAAATGTGCACGATGTAACTTACGAGAACTGTCAGGCCCGCGAGCGAACCCAGATTTTAATGGATATAGCAAACAAGTTCGGAGGACTCGTCATTGGAACAGGAGACCTAAGCGAGCAGGCTCTCGGATGGGCAACCTATAATGGCGACCACATGAGCATGTACGGTGTAAATGGTTCGATTCCTAAAACGCTGGTTCGTTATCTTGTTCAATGGTTTGCCGATGAAGCAAAGTCAAATGGCAATGAACGGCAGGCAAACGTTCTTTATGATATTTTGGATACTCCTGTAAGCCCAGAATTGTTACCTCCTGATGGAAAAAATATTGCTCAAAAAACAGAATCAATCGTTGGTCCATACGAACTGCACGACTTTTTCTTGTATTATGTCCTACGATTCGGTTTTAGCCCTAAAAAAATATTCTTTCTTGCAAAAAGAGCTTTCATCGAACAAGAAGAAAGGCCTGTCTATGATACTGAAACAATAAAAAAATGGCTCGTATCATTTTACAGACGATTCTTCGCACAGCAATTCAAACGCAGCTGTATGCCTGATGGAGCAAAAGTAGGAACAGTAAATCTTTCTCCACGCGGCGACTGGCGAATGCCTAGTGATGCAAGTGCGGCTGTATGGCTCAAAGAAGCAGAGGAACTTAAATGCTAAGTTACATACATGCATATCATGCTGGAAATCATGCAGATATTCTAAAACACATAACAGTCTCTCTAATTCTTTCATATTTATGCAAAAAGGAGAAACCGTTCACAATATTCGACACGCATTCAGGCAGCGGAATCTACAGTTTCTCTGATGAAAGATTACGAAAGACTGATGAGGCGGAAGATGGAATAAAACGGTTTCTTGCAAGACTTTCTGAATATGAATTATCAAATGAACACGAGGAAGAACGCAAGTTAATCGCTCCTTACATAGAGATTGTCAGAGCTTATGCACTCAAGAATCTTTATCCTGGTTCACCAGCCATAGAAAACAATTTTGTAAGACCCGATAAAGATATCCAGATTCTTTCAGAATTTCATCCAACAGTGATAAATGAACTAAAAGAAAATGCAAGAAATTTTAATTCAAAGCCTCAGATTCATTTTCGAGATGGCTATGAAATGTTAAAAGCTCTTACACCTCCAGAAATTAAAAGAGGTTTTTGTCTAATAGACCCAAGCTATGAAGACAAAAAGGATTATGATGATTGTATAAAAGCTATTACAGAAGTACACAAGAAATGGTCAGTCGGAATAATTGCATTATGGTACCCTCTATTAACACATAATGAGGGAGAAGTAACTAATCTTATCGATAGGATTGAATTTTTGGCAGAATCAACCCAAAGTAATTTTCTAAATATAAGATTGGAAGTAAAAGAACCAGAAAAATTTTCAGGATTAGCAGCTTTATATGGTAGTGGAATGGTCATAGTAAACCCACCTTATACGCTAGCTTCTGACATGGAAAAAATCATTCCTTTTATAAAGAAGACAATTCTGTAAATTTGTAGCACTTAGCAATTAAATTTCAATAAAAAGGGGCTGGAAAATTTTCAGCCTTTTTTATTGAAAGAGATTATATCAGAAGTGTCAACACATTTATCTTTAAAAAGACCAAGCCCCGCGGGCAGCCAAGCCGGCGGGGCCATACCAGGGGAAAGGACATCCCGGGGAAGGGAAAAGGTC
>CADCRJ010000184.1 GCA_902803735.1 uncultured Spirochaetaceae bacterium | reverse complement strand
CAGCTCTTTCGATAAAAAGCGGCATTCGTCGTCCGTCCACGCAAGCACGGAAAACAGGACGCCTCCGATTGAAAGCACAATCAGGGCAAACCAGACAAAAACGCCGAACTCAAAGGATTTTATAACAAACTCAAGAGCATAAAGCACAAACGGCGTGTATGCACAAATCTTTGCAATTTTGTATTTCATTCGTTTTCCCCTTTGCCGAACTCATACCGCTCAAAAGCGTAAAGATACGGTTCATCGTCAAAACTATGGTACAAAGTGACTCTTAATTTTCCGTCATACAAAGCAACCTCTTTCCCCAAATATGCACTAAGCCGAATCTCATCACACTCGCAGAGAAGTTTGCCTTCTATTTCCACAATCTCAACAGCTTCCCCCTTGTATTCCAGTTTCAAAGAAACATCGTCGTGAACACCATAGCAGTATTCGTTCAGATAAAGATTGCCGTCTTTTGTGTAGAATCTGTAAACAATAGAATCGTCCTCGCCGGGAATGTACCAGTCAAAAGCACAAAGAGTTTGCACAAACTGCCTTTTTTCATAAGCCCCGATTTTTACAGTGCTCTTCCACAGCGGCACTCGGTATTCCGTGCCGTCGGTCAGGTAGCCCGCGAAGCACCAGCCTTCCGTTCCGTCTTTCGCGCGGACTTTCACCCACGCCGACTCAATCCCGTCGATTGTAACATCTTCGCCCAGCTCGATGACGGTTGCGCGCTCAGCTTTCACAAGCCGACCGATTTGCTTTGCCGAAAGCGAGGGAGCTTCCCTGATTTTGAGCGCGTCCGTTGCGATGTATTTTTGTCCTGGAAAGCGAGCATAGTCCCAGACTTCCCAGCCGTCAACGGAATACCACGAGCCTGCATTTACAGACGCATGTCGAATATAAAGTTCAATGGCTGTGAACGGAGGCATATCACTTGGAATAAACATAGAAGCAAACGGATCAGATATGCCGTCGCTGTAGCAATGAAACTCTTTTACGCCGCTTTCGTATTCTATAATACGCTGTAAATGGCATTTGATTTTCGCGAAAATGTCTGAGTCAGACTTGACGCAAGCATCGCGGTATTCTTTCAATGTCATTTCCTTGTATTTGCTCTTGTCGAAGCCGTCTATAAATCCGCTCCGTGCAGTTTGGGCAAACACACAAAATGTACTTTTCAAAAGCAAAATTGCCAAAATCAAAGCTGTTTTCTTACTCATAGTTTTCTCCTGTTTTTCATCGGCGTTTTGTCATCGGCAAAATATAAAGTCAAAATATCAAATCAAATACAAGAGTTATTTTACCGATAACGTTTTGCCCCTACTTTGCAAGTTGCTCTGAAAGCTTGATGAGTTTCAAATAAACGCGCTCTGTTTCGGTGAAATTGTCTTCTGAAAAATTGGAAGCAGCTTCGTACCAGTCGCATTCGCTGAAAATCTCGCGCAAGTCGGTGGCTTTGAAGCGGTAGCCGTGCATTGCGTAAATCGTGTTTCTGAGAAGCCTGAGCTGGTCTTTGCTGAACAAATTGACAAGTTCGCAAAAATCCGCGAGCGACGGCATATCACTTCCATGAAAATACTCATCCCTGACCATACTTACAAGTTTTACGTTCTCTGAAAGGATTTCAGATTTTGTCATTCGGGTCTTTTTTTCGCTAGCAATTTCTGAAGAATAGGTGTTTTCCTTGCCGTTTAGCCACTTTCCCTGTTTTGCGGAAAACGGCGTAAATCTGGAATACTTCAATGGAAAATAAATTCCGTCAGCCGAGTTTGCTGGACAGATAAGAAGCTCTTTATAATGCCCGTCTTTAACATAGCAAAGATTGTCGATATATGTCGCATAAACATAACATTGTTCGTTGTCATAGCGGTGCAAGTATGTGATTTCTGTTTTTGTTTCTGAAACTGCCCCCAAAGCACAAAGCAACATCATCACGATAAAAGCTGTTTTTCTCAAAATGCTTTTTCTTCCAAGACTCTTCATAAAAATATCCTCTTGTTATGGCTTTCTTAATTTGCAAGCTGCTCCGCTTTTTTTGATTTTCCCTAATCTTTTACAAACTGCTCGATTTTGCAAGTGTGGGTTTTCTGCTTTTCGTCATAGTTTATGCCAATAAAAAGCAAGTTGCCCGAATAATGCTCCAATGACGCAAAATATTTTTTCTCGCGGATTTGGTTCAATGCTGTTTCAACAGAATCGTTGCGCTTCAGCTCGATTATCATCGCGGGAATGTTCGGCACATACGGAATGAAAACCACGTCCGCAAAGCCTTTGCCCGTCGTTGCTTCTTTTATGACCGTGTACTTGTTGAGCGCATAGATGAACGAGAGATAAATCGCCGATTGCAAAGCGTCTTCGTTGTTGTAGCTGCGGTTTGACATAACGTGAATGTGGCTCGTGTCGAGGGCGGCTGCTACAGCTTCGGCGTTTCCGCGCAAAGTTTCGGCAAGAAGCTCTTTTGACGACTGAATGATTTTGTTCGTGATTTTGTATTCGTCGTTTGTTTCAATCGCGTTAAACCATTCCTGCCGCACTTCCCTGTTCGGGATTCTGCAAGTGCCGTCCTCGCGGTTGTACGCCAGATAGCCCAAGTGAATGAGATATGTGAACGCGTCGCTTCTGGTCAAAAAATCGGTCATCGTGTTCATGTAGCGGGTTACGTTGACATCGACGCTTTCGCCCGCAAGCATACGGATAACGTCGTCTTTCATTCCGTCGAAGTTCGCTTGAATGCGGTCAGAAATCACGGCATACGTCGAAGTTTTGCTCCAATAATTGGCAAAATTGCCTTCTTCTAGTGAAAGCACTAGAGATTCTGGGTTGTAAATCTCAAAGCCTCTTTGTGTATATCCGTCATACCACCTTTTTGCTTCAATGTAATCGACATTGTATTTTTTACAAAGTTCTTTTACTTCCGCGCCTGTGAATCCGATGAACTCTGCGAGTTTTCCAGCATCAAGAATTGTGTATTCGCGGAAATTGTTGAGCTTGGATTGCACTTTGTCGCGAACTACGGGCAAAATCCCCGTGAGATATGCAAGAGCGATTGCGGGACGCAGGGTGTCGCTTTTAAAAAGCCCGTTCAAGAAATTGAGATATTGCGTAAAAAGAGAGCTGGTTATGTTTTCCCGAACTAAAACGTCGTATTCGTCCATTATGATTACAAACTGCTCTTTTTTTGCGGCAAACACTTTT
>CADCRJ010000183.1 GCA_902803735.1 uncultured Spirochaetaceae bacterium | reverse complement strand
TATTTCTTCATTCTCTGTTTCTTTATCTTCACTCATACGATTAATATAATGAAAGAATTTAGAAACGGCAAGAAAAAACTCTCTTTGGCAATTTTACTCAAGACCGGCGTTAACGACTATAGCATCCTGATACCAGTCCACTATCATCGAAAACTCCTTGTCCGAATATCCAGGACAGCTTGCACGAATTTTCCAGACAGAGCCTGCAACCAAATCTTTTTGAGGAACAGAGCGCATAGAAACCCACTTGCCCTTGTAATTTATGTTGAACTTTGTCTTGGACGTCAAATCTTTGCCAGTCTTAAGGTCAAAAGAACATGCCTTGAAAATCACATTTCTGCGTTCTTTCTGCAAGAAAGTAATAGGAAGGTCTACGTCCTTGTTCTCGACTCTGACGGAATTCCATATTACATAAGAACCAAGAACAAGTTTTACTCGGTAAGTCGCATTACGCTTAAGATAAGCAGGCTTCATCGTGTAAGTCTTAGCCTTGCTTTTTTTTGTGTCTCCTTCAGTCTTTGCCTGCTCCAGCTGTAGAACGCGCCTGCTTCCTTTTACCTCATCCTGCTTACCGGCATCCTCAAAAAAGAACGCCATAATAGGAAGGTTTGTATTGTATATGTTGTTGCCAAAACTGCTGTCTGTATTAGGTATCTGCATACTGACAGTAACAGGAGCATACCAATGATGAAGCAAGGTCGCGTGTACTGTACCGCTGCGCCATACCCATGCAGAACCACCGACAATGAAACAAAGACCAAGCGCGGCGGCTGCAACAATCAGCGAGATTGGTTTTTTCTTCTCAAAAGTTGGAATCTTATATGTCTTTTCTTCTGTTATAGCCGTAACAGACTTTGCAAGACAAACTCTAATCTCGTGCGTATCGTATTTTGACAAATACTCGCTTATAATCTTTATTATTGAGTCAATTGACTTGTAACGTTTATTCGGGTCTGCCTTCAGCATCTTACGTATCATGCTGCAGATTTTCAAAGGAATCTTTTTGTCGAATTTTCGAGGATTTATATAATCCCCGTGCTTTATCTTATCAAAAGCCTCCTTATTCAGCATTCCTGTCTGGTCAAGAGGCGAACCGAACGGGCGGTTACCAGTAAGCATCTCATAAAGCATTACGCCCATTGAATATACGTCCGCACGCTGGTCTACGGAGCTGGAGTCGGTAATCTGCTCTGGAGACATATAAGAAGGAGTTCCAAGCATTGTACCGCTTTGAGTGAGCGAGTCATCAGCATCACCAATCAGAACGGTCTTTTTTTGCTCAGACTCAAGCTGTTCTTTTGAGGCTGGCTCCTCTTCCTTATCGTTGGCGGCAATACCAAAGTCCGCGAGTTTTATTTCTGAACGGCGAGAAATAAGAATATTGCCAGGCTTTATATCACGGTGAACAATTCCCCTGTTATGAGCAAACCTAAGACCATAGCAAGCATCAAGGAAAACCAGCAGCGAAAGCTCAGTCCCCAACGCCCCGTAATTCTCGATAAGTCCCGCAAGAGAGGTTCCGTCAACAAGCTCCTCAACCAAGTAACTTGAGCGACCTTCCTCAAAATAATCATAAGTATTTACAATATAAGGACTTTGCATTTCCATGAGGATTTCAGCCTCTCGCTTAAAGCGTTCCTTTGCGACTGAATTTCCTCGGATTGTTAGCTTTTTTATAATAACCTTGCGTTTGAGCTGCGGATGTATCGCCGCATAAACAGCACCCATACCGCCTTTTGCAATAAGCCCCTGCACAGGATACTTACCAATGAACTGCCTTACTGCCGTGCGAGACGAACTTTTTGCAACGGCAGGCTTTGCAGCAGATGACGACACACGTTTTGTAGCAGCAGGCTTAGGAGCCACTTTAGTAGCAGCCATGGTAACATCAGCAACGGTTTTGTCATCATTCGCTTTTGACGAAACTTTTGAACGAGCAGCAACAGTAGTTTTTTCAGCAACTACAGTTCTTTCATCAGCCATATTTTTTAATCTCCTTTTTTAACAACCGTATAACTTTTTAAATGCACGTAAAGCACCAAGCAGCCTCAAAGCTTGCCCTAAGAAATTCCCAGAACATTTACTATATCC
>CADCRJ010000182.1 GCA_902803735.1 uncultured Spirochaetaceae bacterium | reverse complement strand
GGAGTAATTCAAGAGAGAATCTATGTGAGAAATCGTATAATCAGCATTAGTGACACCAGAAAGCTGAACCGTAGCAGAGCTTCCGTCAATATCTGGCAAGACAAGGAATCCTGATATTACAAAATTATTTGCTATCAGGGCACGCCGCCCGCCTGTTTTTAAGGCTTCGGTCAAGACCTTAACAGTACCTGATGATTTTACAATAATTCCCGCATCATCCTCTGCATTTGAAAACGTCAGTCTATTTAAGCTCGCATAAATATCATTGTTTTTATCCCCGTAATGAACGACAACATTTCTGAGAACGACCTCAAAAGGAAGTGATATTTTCTCGTTTTCAATAAGTTCTTTTATTTTCAGTCTGGAGCCTTCGTCTGTTGCCTCCACCACAATTGAACTATCAGCAGTTTGCTCTTCGTCGGTCAGATTTGCACTTTCAGCTTCTGGACTGCCTGAAGATTTTCTTGATTTTATCAAATCGTATATTTTTTTTACGGATTCATAATTTTTTGCGGCATCATACTCAATCGTTACACCGTTTATTGTCAGTTTTTTTACTGCAAAAACAGGATTTTGCTTAAAAAATTCAGAAAATTTGTAAGAAAGTACAGCTCTCTTTATCTCAACAATTTTCTCGCCCGTAGAATCATCGTACACTTCTATTCCGCGGATATTCACAAATGAGAAAATTGCAGGCGACAGCGATTTGTAAGAAAATCGAAGTCCCGTCTTTTCTTTAAACAAGACGGCATATTTAAATTCTTCTCTGGACAAAAAAAGGTTGAGCCGTTCGTAAGCAGGACGAATTACTGCAAGAACAGAAATTATGAGAAGAATAAATATAGAACTTCCGATACTTATATTTAAGACACGGGATTTCATCAATATGCCTTGGGGATAAATGAATCTCTAAAAGCTGATTTTCAGATTTTTTTCTATTATCGGCAAAAATCGATATATCATAGATAGCATTATATCTGAAAACATGACGCTTGTAATAGAGTGTCCTGCAATGATATTTTTTAATACAATTTGGAGATTGATATGTTACTAAAAAATTTTGTTGTTTTTGAGGGAATTGACGGGGCTGGAACCAGTACCCAAATTGACGTTTTGAAAAATAGAGCTGAGGCAGGGAGTTTCTTTTTTACTGCAGAGCCAACGAATGGTCCGACTGGAAAATTCCTTAGGCAAATGCTAAGCGGAGACGTAAAGCTTGACCCGCGAACAGCGGCTTATCTTTTTGCGGCAGACAGAAGCGAGCATCTTTGGGGAACGAGCGCAGAAAACGGCGGTATAGAAAATCAATGCAAGAACGGTAAAATTGTCGTAAGTGACAGATATTTTTTTTCAAGCCTAGCATATCAATGCGTAGACTGCGGGGAAGAGCTTCCTCGCGTGCTTAACAAAATTTTTCCGTTGCCAGAGATTCTTTTCTTCTTTGAGATAAATCCTGAAATATCGCTATCAAGGATAACAGGACGAGGAACCCGCGAAATCTATGAAAAGCTGGATTTTTTAAAAGCTACCGAGGATCGGTACAAAAAAATCGTTGAGGAATATAAAAATCCGCAAAAAAACGAGGGCATGAAAATCGTTGAGATTGACGCATCTCTTCCAAAAGAAAAAGTTTCTGAAATTATTTGGGAAGAACTAAAAAATCTGCCGATATTAATGTAATGAGACTCATGTTTATTTCACGGATTTTAAAACCGTTTATCATTATAGCCGCAATTACGGCATTTTTCTTTACTCCAGCACAAAAATCCTATGCCTACATGGTAAAATACAAAGAGGATTTTTATAAGCTGTTTCATGTCCATTACCAGCAGTATCCAGATGATTGCATCGAGAATATATACTGGCTGGAAAAGGCTGTTGAGGCAGACTTTGCAAACCCTCTCTACGCGACGGTAAAAATCGAGAACGAGAAAGACTGGGAAAAATACCGCTATCTCTTTATGATGCATATAAATTTAAAGCTCATTGAGCAGCATCTAAGGCTTGGAAGAATCTACGACAAAAAAGTCGCTCACTTTTATGATGCACCATGGAAAGACCAGTACATAGAAGAGCTAAAAAAGAGCCTTACTTGCTATCAGGCAGGACTTTACTACTGGAAAGAAGCTTCTCTTTGGGCTGAAAAGGCAAACTCTGGGGCGTTCAGATTTTTGTTCTTGCCAGACATACAGAACTGGGAAGACGAGAGGGAACGCATTGGTACTGGCAAGCTAGACTACGAAAAGATTCTTAACCGAGAAATTTCAAGGGTTCAGAAAGTCATCAAAGATTTTGAGGCAATGGACGACAGCTCTTATTAGTTCTATAATGGAACCATAGGAGCATATATGATTTTTGAGGAAAAAAGTGTCGCATACCCACCAGTACATCCTGGTACAGACAGGACGTTCATTCGTTTTTACACAGGAACCCCAGATTTAGGTTCAATTTTCTATCCAGAGGAACACGATTCCCTGCCACAAAGGGTGTTTGTCACAGATACTACAGTAGCGTCTCTTCCTGTTACAACACAATTTATAGAGCAATTCAGGGATGAGAATTATGCAAAGCCAAAAATTGAGAACGGCTTTGTAGGAAAGCATGGAAAAGATGTCCTTGTTATTCTTGGAGCAGGAGAACCATACAAAACAATAGAGAGCGTACTTTTAATCGTAAAAGCCGCGTTGGATAACAACGGTCTGCGCTCTACAGTATTCGTAGGTATTGGCGGTGGTGTAATAACAGACATGACGGCTTTTGCAGCATCAATTTTCAAACGTGGCGCACACTGCGAGCTGGTTCCTACAACCTTGCTCTCAATGGTTGATGCGGCTGTAGGCGGAAAAACAGGCTGTGATTTTGATTCATACAAAAATATGATCGGCTCTTTCTTTCCTGCACAAAAAATACATATATGCCCGGAATTCATACAGTCATTGCCAGACAGCGAGTACAGAAGCGGCATGGCGGAAGTGGTAAAAACCGCAATGCTCTACTCAAAGGAGCTTTTTGAGAAGCTCGAAAATTATCCAGATATTTTGCATGACCGCAAAAATCCTCTTGTGAACGAGATGATAAAAGTTTCTGTAAACGCAAAAGCTACGGTCGTAGAGCAGGATTTGACTGAAAAAAACATCCGTATGCAGCTTAATCTCGGTCACACATTCGGACACGCGCTTGAAACTTGTGCCGGTCTTGGTGCAATAAGCCACGGTGATGCCGTCGCATGGGGAATGATGCGAGCAGCGGCTCTTGCAAAGAATATAGGTCTCTGCACTTCTGATTATTCAGAAAGAATCGAAAAAATGCTTGCAAGCTTTGGCTGGGAAACAGCTCCCGTTCATCCTGTATTAGCCGCCCAATACCCAGCTGACCAGATTCCGAAAATGCTTTTCAACGCAATGAAAAAGGACAAAAAAAATTCTTCTGGCAAGGTAAGATTTATCCTTCAAGAAGACATTGAAAAAACTGTAAGCACAGAAATTGAAGAAAAAGAAGTTCTTTTAGTGCTTCAAGACTAGGAAATTATGGAAAACTACGCAGACAGATATTTTGACTGGGCCGCAACAAGCCCACAAGACAGCGAGATTCTTCACAAGGCTCTTACAGAAGCAACGGAAACGTTCGCAAATCCTTCTTCAATACACAAAGAAGGACAAAAGGCAAGAGCCGCACTTGAAAAAGCAAGGACTTTGGCGGCAACCGTGCTTGGAGTAAAACCTGCGCAGCTGTTTTTTACATCTGGCGGAACAGAAAGCGACCAAATTCCTTTAATGGCATTACTCTCAAAGCCAGAGCGAGGTCGTGTCATAATAAGCGGCATCGAGCATCCAGCAATCAGAGAGCAGGCTTCAAAGCTAAAATTAGTTGGATTTGACGTCGTAACTGTCAATCCTGACAAAAACGGATTTATCTCAGCTAATTCCGTTGCTGAAAAAATAACACCTGATACGCTTTATGTAGCAGTAATGGCGGTAAACAATGAGACAGGCTGCATTCAGCCAATCTACCAGATAGCCGACAAAATAACAGAAGCCTCGCAAGGAAAACGTCGCCCACATTTTCATGTGGACTGCGTGCAGGCAGCAGGCAAAGTGCCGCTAAACCTTGCATACAAAGGAATAGACAGTGCGGCTCTAAGCGCGCACAAGATTTGCGGTCCTCGCGGAATAGGGATTTTATACCTAGCGAACCATGAGCGGCTAAGACCTTTTCTTACAGGCGGCGGACAAGAGCAGAACATAAGGAGCGGAACTGAAAACCTGTTCGGAGCGTTAGCTTTTAGCGAGGTTCTCAAAAAGCACTTCATAGCAGGACAATCTGACGCAAAAAGCGTACAAACACAACGCTTTGAAGAACAGACGAAAATGACAGAAGACTTTATCAGCTCGCTTTTGCAACTTCCTAACTGTACCATAGTGCCAGAAATTCGGGCAAATGCTGATGGAAATACCCAAAAGCTCTTCTCGCCATGGATTGTGCAAGCCGCTTTCAAAGGTATCCCTGGAGCTGTTATGGTACGTGCTTTGGACGCAAAAGGCTTTGAAATCTCAACTGGAAGCGCATGCTCCGCAAAAAAGCAGAGCCGCCCTGTACTGCAAGCCATGAGCGCAAGCAAAGACATTCAGGACACAGCCGTAAGGTTCAGTTTTGGACCGCTAACAACAGCGGAAGGTATGAAGCAGCTTGCAAATGCCGTTGCAGAAATTTGCTCGGACTTTTCTTAAAAAACAAAAGATTTTTAGGTGCAAGAGCTTCTTTTTATTGAAAAAAAATGTAGGATAATGTATTATTTTGCATAGATTTATATTTTTTAAGGAAGGATGACATGGGCATTCGCGGCGAACTTTTCACGACACAGGTAACCTTGGACAACCGCTCATATTTTTTCAACGTAAAGGAAAACCGTGCTGGCGATGTTTTTTTGCAGATTGTAGAAAGCAAAAAAGGTGAAGGATTAGATTTTGACCGCCACCAGATTGCAATTTTTGCAGAGGATATGCAAAAAGTTCTTGCAGGTCTTGATGAATCATTGAAATTCATTGAAAAAGACCGAAAAGAGCGTGCAAAGGCGAGAGCTGAGAAAAAAGCATTGAAAGATGCTAAATTCGGTGGAGCAGGCGAGAAAAAACTCATCAGAAAAAGAAATGGTTTTGATGAAGAGCCTCGAAAACCTGACGGAATAAAACGTACAGGTAAAGTAATCCACGTTGTAAGTAAACGCTCAGAAGCAAAAGACGACGAGAAAGATTTCTAATATTCTCATAAAATAAGAGACCTCAGTATCACATAAAGACTTTATAGATACCGAGGTCTTTTTTTATGCTTGGCTTAAAAACTTCAGCTCATTAAGCCAACTTTGAAAATTTATTTATATGAAAACGAAAGACGCTGAATAGGACTAGGTCCCAGCTCCCTGCATATTTTTTTGTGGGCAGGCGTTGGGTATCCTTTATGCTTTGCATAACCATATTCTGGATATTGCTTATCATATTCAATCATAAGCCTGTCTCGCCCTACCTTTGCAAGAATGCTTGCGGCCATAACCTCCGCGTATTTGGCATCTGCTTTTGGCTCGCATCTCACATCACAACCAATTGCAGGAATTGAAATTCCGTCTACTATTGCACTCAGAGATTTTTCAAAATCCTGTGGAGCATCAACGCCATGGGCTTTTAGCCACTCAGGAAGTTTTGAGACCATCATTTCATAAGCCTGCTTCATTGCAAGCAAAGTCGCCTGCAAGATATTTATCTTATCAATCATTGTATGGTCAACAAAACTTATACCCCAGCAAGCCGTCTCTTTTATAATCGCCTCTGCCTTCTCTCGCTTTTTTTCTGTCAGCTTTTTTGAATCATTAAGACAATCAAGCGGAAAGTCGGACGGTAAAAGCACGCAAGCAGCAGAAACAGGTCCAGCCAACGGTCCGCGCCCTGCTTCATCAATTCCACATTTTAATACCAATGATTTTTCCACAATCAAAATCCTTTAATCTTATTTGCAAAATTCTCTACAACAAGGGAGTCATTGTCAAACCAAACAGGCTCTACCCCTCTAATTTTCTTAGACAACTCTCCTTCAAAAAGATTCTCTCGCATACGGACATTTACATCAGAAAACTCTGCAATCCGACCAAGTTTCGCAGAAACCTTGCAGGAAGACTCCTTAAGCTCAAACATTCCGCCTTGAAAACTGAAACTTATGCCAGTATCCGCGACCACGGAAAAATTACAATCGGCAGCAGAAAATCTAGAATCAACGGATGAAACTAGGGATGCATAGTTGCAACCTTTTACCGTAAGACCAGACTTCCGTAAATCAGCAACAGAATTCGTCAAACTGAGCAAAGTACCGTTATCAGAAAAAGATGCAAATAACTCGCAATTCTCCATTGAAAGAACACCATTATCAAGAACAAAGAATTTGTCACATGAAGAAGCGGCACTCTCAGAAACTTCATCTTGAAAAACAATGCTTTTCATAACAATTTTTGTATCTTGCACTTTTATAAAGCAACCATCGGGTAAGACCAAGCAAGAGCCTTCGTCGCCATAAAGGGTACAGCCAGCCGTCAGCAAGATTTCCCTCGGCGGCAAATGAACGACTCCCTCTATATGCAACCGCGATATTTTAGAAGAATTAACAGCACTTTCGGCCTGCTCAAACGAAGAGAAAGGATGTATCTCGCTGCCATCTGCAATCGGGTCGCCTTTTTCCTCAGAAATAAAATAGTTGTATTCATCTATGGTGACAGAATATTCTGAAATTCCGCTCTTGTTTCCACAAACATCTATAGCATAGGCGACAATCTTAAAGAAAGTGGATTTACCTCCATCAGCCTCTAAAAACAAGCCTTTGCCATCAAATTTCTTAAAATCAAGCTTATTAACGTCATAAGAGCCGTTATCAACAAAAGAATAGAAAATATCCGCTGTCTCATTTGTTGTTATATCAAGAAGAACTGGTTTACGAACAAACTCGCCGGCCTGACTTGGAACAAAAGTCGGCGCAAACGGAGGACGCTTATCGAGCAAATACTCAGAACTCAGCTCACCTTGATACACACCGTCGCAGTAAACGGCAAAAGTTGCAGTTGCAAATACAGAATCTCCCTCAACTGTATCAAAAACAATTGAATTAAACTGTCCCGAAGTCGTAAGAATTTCACCGTCAGTACCAGAAGAAACCTGCTCAAGCTGGTATCTTGAATCCCCTTTCACAGAAAACACAAGTGAGCCATCTTCATAACTCAAATCAAGCTCAGGTTTGGGAGGAAGCACAAAACTCTGCATCATAGGAGCCTCATCAACAGACGAAGACCGCCACGACAAGATATGGCTCTTACTGCGGTCAAGCTCAAACACATCCTTTGAATCAGACCACTCGCCATTATCTACAGACCAGATTATGCCATTGTCCACAAACGATACGGAAGTCCAGTCCGAGAATTCAAACGGAACTGAAAAAGTTGAGAAAGATCCTGATTCATTAGCTATAAGCTCCATAACGAAACGCCAGCTGGATGAACCATCCGTCACAATGCAGGGAACATAGCGTGACAGCATACTTTTCTGAGAAACAGAAAGCTCCGTGCCCTTTGACATTAGAAGCTCGCCATCGCCTATTCCATACTGAAAAGATTCGGGGATTTGAACAGGGTTGCTCGCAGAACAACGAATAACGCTTGCTTTATCCAAAGATGCTATAAACGCACCTTCTAGAGACGTTTCTGAATACTCAGCAGAAGGTTCCCTTACGCTGTATTGGATGTCGTAATTCTCAATTTCATCCTGAACAACTACGGCAATATAAAGATGAACGTCACCAGTCTTTTCTATAAAGACTGGCTCATCATAAACGAAGCCAGAAGTAAGCGGATTCTCTGAAAAGGAATAAAAACATTCGGCTCCGTCATTCAAGTCAACGACAAGGCTCTGCTTATTTGACCATTCACCAGAAGCAGGAGAAATAATTCTTCCTACAGAAAACAGAGAAAAAGGTAGCATTACAAGAATTGCCACAAGGAATAGATTTTTCAGCAAAATAGTTCAATCCCCCCTTGCCAAAAACAGCAGAGCAATTTTTACCTACAAAATTTTGTCCAAGACTTTTCGCAAGTCTGCATCCTGCTTGAAGTAATGTTCCTCAAGCTCCTCTTTTGTAAGCCCAACTAGCTCGTGGCTCAAATAATGAATCCAACGATCCTCAGATGGGTTTGAAATATCAAATTTTCTGCACCAATAATCAGGTTTTATCGGCAAAGTATCTTTATATGTAAAATTCTTAAAATCATGAACGACAACTTTTATATCATCACGAGGAATTCCATGTGCCATAAGAACTTCAACGAGATAATTAAGAGTGCGTCCTGTATCATAAATATCATCAACGAGAAGGATTTTGTCACCTGCCCTAAGATACTCAGGTGAATATGTCCATCCATCAATCCTGATTTGCTGACTCTCGTGAACGTCTGTATAAGAATGTGCGACAACAGCAGCATAAAGAACAGGCTTCTCCGACTTTCGGGCAAGCTTAAAATACTCGCTAATCACGTTAGCCATATAAGCACCACCACGGAGAGATGTATAAATAACATCAGGAACAAATCCATCATTAAAAATAGTATCGGCAAGTTTCAGTGCATTATTTCTAACAACATCATAAGATAAAAATTCTTTCATAAAAACCTCTATAAATTAACAAAATCTCAGTATCTATCGTAATCAGAAAATCAAAAAAATTCTACTTAAAAAATAAGCATTTATAAAGAAACTCTCTACTTTCAGCATTTCAAAATGCCGACATTAAAGCTGTATGGCAAAAGAACAATTTATTTTACTTTCGCAAGACGAACTTGACAAATTATTAGGAACAAAAACACCTGTTTCTCCTATTATACCGCCAAAACAAGAAAGCACGACTCCAAAATTCGAATGCACCCCATTCGCAACGGAAGAGCAAATGCAGAGGGTGGCAAAAATTTTCACCAGCGGAACAAGAAAGATACAGTCAGAAGTCCGAAAAAAATTTTCAGGTCCTAAAAAGCGCAAGATTTCGTTTCTTTCCGCCGAACAAGTCTGTCAGGCTGATTTTTTCTCAGCAATCAATTCAAATGATTTTATTTACAGGCTCACAATTCAGAACTGCGAGTGCTTCTTAAAACTGGACTCTTTTCTGTTCTACGCATTAGCAGGACTATCGTTCAGCATAAATCACAAAACAAACAGATTTCAAGATGAATCCCTAAAATCTGTCATAGTCCCGATTTTCACAACCTCGCTCTTGAAAGTCGTAAAGCAATTTCCGTCAAACCTTGAGATTTATACAGAATCGCTTTACAAGACAGATTTAACGCCATTAAAAACTGAAAAAGCAGGAATCTGTGCAAATCTTCAATGGAACGAAAGCTTCAAATCTCTTGGAATTGAAAAAATTTTCATTTCAGAAGAATTCTTCAGATTCATACTTTCTTTGATAGGCTGATAGGGATGTACGAAAAGTATTGCCATGCTTAACTTGATTCAGCATCTACCCGCATTCGGAATGACACTGTGCGACAAACTTATTAGACAGGCCCCAGCAGCCTATCCGCGCAAAAACTTAAGGAACGCAGTACAACCAGCAACAACATCCTCATAGGTCTCATCAAAATTACCAGTATACCAAGGATCCGCCACATCACGATGAATACCACAAAAATCAAGGAGCTTATAAAATTTATGCTCCGTATCATCACCAAGAATATACTCTAAATGCGAACGGTTCTCTTCGTCCATGTAAACAATAAAATCAAAGTCATTGTAATCATCCATCGTAACAAGCCGAGCCCGATGGTTCGTAAACGGAATACCATGCAACTCAAGCACCTTGCGAGTGCCTCTGTGCATACCATTACCAATCTCTTCCCTTGTAGTGGCAGCAGAATCAATAAAAAATTCATTCTCAAGATGCTCTCGCCTCACTAGCTCTTTCATAAACATTTCTGCCATAGGCGAGCGGCAGATATTACCATGACAAATGAACAATATTTTTCGCATGAATCAGTCCCTGTTATAAAAAAAAGACCTACAAAAAGCCTAAAGTTTTTCGTAGGTCATTCGGGCAACCGGGATTCGAACCCGGGACCTCTAAGTCCCGAACCTAGCGCGCTACCAACTGCGCTATTGCCCGTGCTATAAATAAAAAAACCCACTCAAATAATTGAGCGGGTACGCGATGTGCGGGGCTCGAACCCGCGATCTCCGGCGTGACAGGCCAGCGCGATAACCAGCTTCGCTAACACCGCAAGTGATGTGTAAGACTATAGCAGAATGCATTTTTTGTGTCAACAGTTTTTTCAAAAAAATTGAAAATTTATTTTTCCTTGCAAAAACTTGGATCAATTGCTCGTTGACAGTAAAAAATGACAATGATAAAATCCTAGAACTATCTATTTAAGGATTTTTATATGAAAAAAACATTGCTTTACGTTGGCTCTGTTATTATTCTTATTCTAGCAGCAGTCACTTTCATTTTTATTCCTTCTTCATCTCCATTTGGAAGGACAAATTCAAGCCCTGTATTCGGAAAATATGATGGGACACCAATTCAGCTTACACCGGGCTCAGATTTTGCGCTCGCAGTAAAAAAATATACTGACAAAGCACAAAAAATCGCACAGGAACAAGGTAAGGAGCTCAGTAAATATCACTATTTACAGATATATTCTAACGCATTCTCCGAAGCTGTTCGTTCACTCGCATTCAAATCAGAGGTAAAAAAATCAGGCTACGAACCAAGCTCAAAGCTTGTATCTCGCATAATGCTCAATTACTTTATCAATCCTCAGACAGGGAAGTATGACACACAGCTTTACAGCCTCACTTCTGACGCTGACAAAGAATCAATGAGAAGCGGAATTAAGGATGATCTTTCAAGAATCCAGTATTATGAGGATATTTTCGGTTCCGAGGACAAGTTTGGCGACTCAAAACTCTTTGGTCTCAAAACATCACAGAAAGAGATTGATTTCCTTGCCGACATGAATACGGAGAAACGTTCATTTGAGATGGTTGCATTCTCAAAAAGTGCTTATCCAGACTCAGAAGTAGTCTCATTTGCAAAGGAGCATGAGGAATATTTCAAAAAATTCTCATTGTCAGCAATAACGACAGAAGATGAGTCAATAGCAAAAAAAGCAAGTTCTCAGCTCAGCAACGGAGAACGTACTTTTGAAGATGCATATTCAGAATATTCTGAAAAATACTATACAGACCCAGACAGTCAGGGAAAACTTTCTGTATCTCACAGTTACCAGTACCAGCTTAAAAACATCCTTGAGAACGAGTCGGACATCAATACTATTGAGGCTCTCAAAAAAGGTGCTGTAAGCGGCGTTATCAAAACAAAGCAGGGCTACACGATTTTCCGCAAGGATGCAGACGAGACCGCCCCAGACTTTGCAAACACAGAAACAATTGACGTTGCAAGAACATACATAAAAACAAATGAAAGCAGCCTTATCGAAGATTACTTCATTGAAAAAGCAAAACAGTTTGTAAGCAATGCAAAAAGCGTAGGATTTGCAGAGGCTGCCGCAAACGATGACAACTCAATAAAGAGCATTTTTGTTCCAGAATTTGCATTGAACTATGGCAACTCGCCTATACTTGCAAAAGTTCCGTCTGATACAATTTCAGAGCTTGCATCTACATCAACAAATGAGGATTTCTTGACAAAAGCATTCTCTCTTAAATATGGTGAGATCTCGGAGCCAATAGCACTTGAAAACAATGTTATCGTGCTAAAACTCTCATCACAGACAAAAGACGCTTCGACAGAAGAATCAAAGGATTTGATCAAAACAAGCATCACTTCATTCGACCAGAACGATGGTGCAAACGTATTCTTTGACAGTCCAAAAATCGAAAATAACGTCTACAAAGTATACTTTGAGAACTATATGCAAGACAATTAACGGTGTGCTAAATGCCTTTGAATCAATCAAATGATTCAGAAAAGCCCTGCTTGGTTGAAACAAGCAAGGGCTTTTCAGTTTCTTACAAAAACAAACTTCTGTATTCTAAATATGACCCAAAAAAGTCTATTCTTCAGATAATAAATTCCTTGCATCTGCTGGAAGGAACGCTCATACTATGTTTGTCACCAGCCTTATGGTACGGTCTAGAAGAATTGTTGAAATCTCTTCCTGCTAAATGCTTTATTTTAGGCATAGAACAAGACCCCCTATTATACGAATTTTCCTCAAAAAGGTTGCAAGAATTAACAAAGGGACAAAATATTCCTGTAAAAATGATTTCCCCGGAAGAACTGAATGAATTTTCAGAAATTTTCTCTGGTCTAAAAAAATCAGATTTGAAAATTCCTGCTATTCATAGCTTCAAAAGGGCTATTCCTATTGAAATGAGCGGAGGAGTTCTATTCTCAAAAGATTTTTACAATAATTTCAGCCTGACCACAGAAAATATAATCGCATCATTTTGGAAAAATCGCATAACGCTTGTAAAAATGGGGCGAGTCTATTCACGAAATCTATTTCATAATCTTGCAAAGTTACCCAATTCAATCCTTTTTCAGGATTTTACGAAAAAAGTAGAATGCCCGATAATCGTAATCGGAGCAGGTCAAAGCGCAGAATCAACAATAAATTTTCTAAAAGCCGGAAACAGTCACAAATACTATATTCTAGCCGTAGATGCTGCGCTGCCTGCACTCAGGAAGAATGGTATTGAACCAGACGGCGTTGTTGCCCTTGAATGCCAGCTTGCAATAGAAAAAGCTTATATTGGCGGTATCTCAGAGAACACGGTTTTGTTTGCAGATATAACATCCCGTCCACATGTTACTGAAATAGCAAAAAATGTGTGTTTTTTTGCAACACGATTCAGCAACGCAACTTTTTTTGATTCGCTTTCAAAGGAAATGTTTTTTCCAATGACGCTTCCACCGTTGGGTTCTGTAGGCCCGGCCGCAGTTCTGATTGCACTTTATCTAAAGAAAAGCAGCAACGTTCCTGTTTTTGTAACGGGGCTTGATTTCTCTTTTTCTTTGGGAGCTACTCACATGAGGGGCGTTCCAGCACACTTGCAAAGGCTTTGCAGTACCACCCGCCTAAAGCCTGTAGCAAATTATGACGCAGCGTTTAAGCCAGGAGCCGTCGCAATAACAGGCAAGAATGGAGACAAAATCATTACCGACACAGCCTTACATGGCTATGCTGAAAATTTCACATCGGCATTCAAAGCAATTCCTTCGCTATTTGACATAGGCGAGACAGGGCTTCCGCTCGGAATACAAACAGCTTGCTTGCAAAATATAAGCGGCGATTTTTTGACCACGAAAGATTTTATTCAGACAGAAAATCAAAAGAACAAAAAATACATCACTAAAATCCTAAGTTTTCTTGAAGAGGAAGAACGAGCACTTAACAGACTAAAAGAACTCTTGATGTTCGGAAAAGATGTTCAAAGCTGCTCTTGCACTATCGAAGAAGAGCTTGAACAGATTCTTAAAAACAGGGAATATCTCTACCTGCATTTTCCAGACGGCTATGACTGCGATATTGGAAACATAAGCTTCTTAAAGCGAATACGAACAGAGATAGACTTTTTTATAAAAGACATAAAAAAGGGCATAGCAAAACTATCATAAAAAAGAAAAAGGCTGCCAAAAGCTTTGAGCTACAGAATCAATAGTTCAAAAACTTTTGGGCAGCCTTTTTTATAAAGCCTAAGAAATTTAAGCTTTTAGAAATTCACACTACTCTTCTTTTTCTTTCAAAACCGCAAGGAACGCACTCTGCGGAAGCTCTACGTTTCCAATCATCTTCATGCGTTTTTTTCCTTCTTTTTGTTTTTCAAGCAACTTTCGTTTACGAGTAACGTCACCACCATAACATTTTGCAAGAACATCCTTACGTACAGGGTTAACCGTTTCTCTAGCAATAATCTGGCTGCCAATCGCACCTTGAATAGCAATTTTGAACTGCTGGCGGGAAATTTCACCTTTAAGACGCTCACAAACCTTTCTTGCATGATTAGCAGCTTCCGGCTTATAAGCAAGCTGAGCAAGAGCATCAACAGGTTTTCCATTTATAAGTATATCAACTTTGACCAAATCCGTAATCTTATAATCAGTAACCTCATAATCAAAAGAAGCATAGCCACGGCTGTAACTCTTCAAACGGTCATAAAAATCAAAGAGGACTTCAGCAAGAGGCATCTCGTAAGTAAGCTCAACACGCTTCTCGTCAAGATAATTCATATTCTTCTGCTCACCACGCTTTTCCTGACATAACGCCATAATAGAGCCTATATACTCGGAAGGAGTAATAATAGACGCTTTTATATAAGGCTCCCAAGCCTCCGCGATTCGCCCGTCAGGGAATTCCGTAGGATTATCAATAGTCTTTTCTTCGCCATTCGTAAGCTTTATTTTGTATTGAACGCTCGGAGCTGTAAAAATAATAGCCTGATCATAATCACGTTCAAGTCGCTCCTCAATAATCTCCAAATGAAGAAGTCCCAAAAATCCGCAGCGGAAACCATTTCCAAGAGCAATAGAGTTATCTTTTTCAAAAATAAGGCTGGCATCGTTCAGCTTAAGCTTTTCCATGCTGTCTTTTAGCTCTTCATAATCATTAGAATCCATTGGATAAATTGAAGAGAATACAACAGGCTTAACTTCCTTGAATCCAGGCAAAGGTTCATCGGCAGGAGTCTCTGCAAGGGTTACAGTATCACCAACCCTAACATCGCTTACAGTTTTTACACCAGCAATGATGTAACCAACGTCGCCTGCTTCAAGAACACCAGTCTCCTCGTATTTTATTTTAAAGATTCCTATCTGCTCAACTTTGTAATCCGTATTATTGGACATAAACCGAATAATATCGCCAGTTTTTATGCGTCCATCCATCATACGAATGTGAATAACAACGCCCCTATACTCATCATAGTGGCAGTCAAAAATCAGAGCTTTAGCCTTGCCTTTTGGATCTCCAGACGGAGCCGGGAATTTCGTCACAATTGCTTCCAATAGCTCATCTATTCCCTCGCCAGTTTTTGCACTCACAGGAACAGCATCAGCTGAGTCAAGACCAAGATCATGGTCAATTTGATGCTTAACGCTTGGTAAATCAGCAGAAGGCAAGTCAATTTTGTTAATAACAGGAACAAGTGTTAAATCTTGCTCCAAAGCCATGTACAAATTGCTTACAGTCTGACTCTCAACCCCCTGAGAAGCATCAATCAAAAGAAGAGCACCTTCACAAGAAGCTATAGCACGGCTTACTTCATAAGAGAAGTCTACGTGCCCTGGAGTATCAACAAAATTAAGCTCATAATCAAAACCGTCTTTTGCATGGTAAGGAATCGTAACAGCCTGACTTTTTATCGTAATTCCTCGTTCTCGCTCAATATCCATATTGTCGAGAATCTGATTTTTCATCTGCCTATCATCAATAATCTTTGCTTTTTGAATCAATCTGTCAGCAAGAGTCGATTTACCATGGTCAATATGCGCAACAATACAAAAATTACGCTTGAACTTCATTTCAGTCATAAAAATTTCCTTAAACCTAAGTGCTTCTAAAAGTAATACGGACTGTCTAAAGCCGCGACAACAGCCATGCTTACGTCCAAATAACCTTTTTTTCTATTTTTTGCATAAATTTCTGCATAAACAGAAGTTTTCTCATCATCAAATTTTATTGTGCGAATATCGACAGGATCATTTTCAGAAAAGCCTGACTCATCAGCAACAGAACCGCTTATAATTTGCTCAATAGAGTATTTTTTCTTGCTAGTCGTAGACGTTGCAACCAATTTCATTCCATAAATAGGAACAAAAGAATTTGCTATAATATCGCTGCTATAAATGACATATCCAGGATTTTCTGGACGGCTCGCTAGATAAACAGAACACTCTTTTTCCTCATTATTCGCATTTTTATACTTAACAAGGATTATTCCCCTTGCTGCATTGCGAATAAGAATATTCTGCATATCTTCCAATGTCTTGACTGGCTGTCCGTCGGCAGCAATAATAACATCCCCAACAGAAATTCCAGCCCTGTGAGCACTACCTCCAGGCATAACATATTGAACTTCAAGACCTACGTCCTTGCCCTCTTCTTTTTTTGTATGTCCATAAGAGGCAATCCAAGAATGTTCTACTTTTCCACCGCTATACAAGGCTGGAAGCTCTGATTTCAAATACTCAACAGGGATTGCAAAATTAAGTCCCTCATACTGCAACATACCAGCAAATACAATCGCCTGAACGTTTCCGTTCCTGTCAATACAAGGTCCACCAGAATTACCAGAGTTCACGGCAGCATCAATCTGCATTACAGAGCCAAGCGTAAAAAGCTTTCTGCCCGTAGCACTTACGATGCCACTCGTCAGAGTTCTTTCCAAACCAACAGGAGAACCAATAGCATAGATTTTATCTCCTACGTCAAGGTCTTCGCTGGAGCCGAACGAGAAAACATAAGCCGCATCAACTTCTGCTTTGAGCAAAGCTAAGTCAAGGACAGGATCCCATCCCACTACTTTCGCCGGAATACGAGTGTCGCTGTCTGCCGCAAGCTTTATGTAAAGCCTTGAATAGCCTTCTGTTTTTGGATCCACCAAATCCGCAATGACATGATGATTTGTTATTATATATCCATTTTCTGATATAAAAAATCCAGAACCAATAACCCTGTCTGCATACCCCATTCCATTATGGATTCTTATACCGCGGTCAACCCATACAGTAACTGTTCCTGCAATATAAGAAGAGACCTTATCAGACGATGAAGATGATTTCATCTTTACACCAGGAACATTTTCCAGGCATAGAGATTCCAGCTCTTTTCTACTTTTCGAGAGATTTCCAACACCTTCATAGCCAACTGCGGCCAAAGATTTGTGAAGCCTTAAAGCCGCAAACCAGTTCTTATTGGAGATTTCTTTTTCAAATTCCGTGACAACAGCATCAAAGCACTTAGCCTGAATATCAGAATCCTTTACAAGTGTCGCTCTCCACAAAGCCTGCACAGGATTCTTATCCAACAATGCTTCTATTCGCTTAATCTCCTCTTTCTTAACATCCTCCATCGTAAAATCAGGCGTTTCATAAACAGAATCAGGCTGTTTTATAGAAGAGCAAGAATAAAAAAATAACGCAGAAATAGCAAATATACTTAATAGACCTAATTTCATTTAATTACCAGACGGAGGAGGCAGTAATTCTCCAAATATCATTTTTCCTATTTTAACTGCAAGATAGCGTTCATTACCAGAAACGACAATCATAGAAACACCTTGGTCAACATTTTTCCCAAGAGCATTTACAATGGCATTCTCGCAAACTTCAGAATTTTCTCTTTCTATCCAATAGAATCCAGAATTTTTTCCTTTTACGACACTTAAAGTTCGCTCGCCATTCTTTACAAAAACAGGAACACCATTCTCGGAACGTACTGTTACGATAGACTTATCAAACGGCTGATGGAAACAAGCATCCTCAATAAGCACATCCTTCTCGCTATGCTGAGGATACTTTATATATCTTGCACCCCACGAACCGTCAGCTTCGATATCCCATGTGGTAACTTTACCCAAGCCTTCTGTATACTCTTCCGTAAAGTCAGGAAGCGTATCAGCATTCCTATCGATTTGAATCATCTTAACATAATAACCAGAGCCAGACTTTTCAGCAGTCGCAAACGGTTTTGTGATAACCTGCATCTCATCAGCCTTTGTAAGATACTTCTTTGAAGAATCTTCTGAATATCCATAAATCTCTGTTGTTTCAAACAGATTATCACCATCAAAATCAACCAAACGCATAACAGGCACGCCTTTTTCAAACAAAACCTGTGCATAAAGCCTGTCACCAGAAAAATACTTTGCTATTTGAGGAACGCCGTCAAGCAGCATAACCTGAATACGTGCGTTTTCTCTTTCTGACGATGGGATAGTATAGCTAGATGCGGCCTTTTTTATATCATCCATTGATATATAAGATTCTTTCTCTGATACATTTGCAACAAAAAAATCGAATCCAAGCTTGTTTTTTAGAACTGAATCTCGAATTATCTTGAATGGAGCCCAAGAAAGGCTCTCAGAAACTAAATCAAAAGTTTCTTTTGGCTTCTCGCCAGAATTATTGTAAACAATTCTTTTTACTGACGGCCAAGAACCGTATTCTATATCAACATCGCTCTTAGAAAGATGAATTGCAAGAGGCTCTCCAAAGTCACAAGAACAAGTCCAGTCAATGATATCATCCTGATTACTGTCATAAGAAATAGTCTGCGGGCGACCTCGCTTATAGGTTATTCGCAAATCAGGAGTCATATCCTTGTTTGTATCAACCAAAACAGTTCCATTATATGAGTTAAAATACTCCACAAGTTCCGAAAGAGCATCTTTATCATTCATATTCTCAACAAAAGATTCCAAAACTGAAAGGGAAATCTCTTTATCAGCAAATTCATAGAACGCATCCAAAGCTGCAATCGCATCTATAAGCCCAGCCTTAAACGCATACTCCGCATATAAAGGAGCTTTATGATTTCCAGCCCTAAAAGACTGTAACAAACGAGCACTATCCTCCCCTTTTGAGAAAATAGCGACATAGAGCAGAAGTTCATCTGTCACGGATTTATAATTCGGGACTGATTTTATAAAAGAATCTGCTATTTTCTGAACTTCGACACTTCTATCTTGTTGTCTGAATTCATATGTAAAGAATAACTCTGCAAAACGGATATCATCAGGATAAACCTTTCTAGCAGCATCTATATGAGAACGAGCTTTATCAAGAGAATCAGGCTCTTTCAAATTATAATAAGATTTTATTCGTATATACTCTGCGTCAGATGAATAAATAAAGGGTGCCGTATCAAGAACAGACAAAGCTTTTTCAAAATCACACGTAGAGCACAAAACATCAGCATATAAAATTCTGGCATTATCTCTGTTATAATCAACCCACTGAGCTCCAGCCAAAGATTTTTCTACCAAAGAAACGACAACAGACTTAGGAGCACCAGATGAAAGCTCTGAGACAGCACGAATATACCACAAATCGGCGACAGACTCATCATAAGCAAGACCAACCTGAGCCTGCTTGTTTGCATCAGTCCAAGATTTCTTCAAAGCATATTTTTTCGCCAGCTGAAGATAGCGAACGGCAGTCTTTCTGTTAGCCACGGATGCAGACGAAGATCCTGCTTGGGCATAGGCAGAAATTCCTATAACCATGAAAAGACAATATACTGCATACAACACAAAACTTCTTTTTTTCATAGAAAATTCCTTTGTATAATTTACATCAAATATCATCGATTGAAAAGCTACTATTTTTTCAGCTTATATTTTATTTTCGGCAAGAATCCAGTTTGAAAAGCCCCCAAATGCACCAAGAATAGCAATTATTTCATTTTTGTGCATATCATAGACCAGCGGTATAGAAAATCTAGAATCGGCAGGAAGATGCCAAGAAGCAAAAATATCATTGATTTCTTTATAGCCGTTGTTTTTTTCCCTAATAACATCTCCTGTCTGAAAAGAGCGGATAACAAAAGGAAGGGAGACATAACAAACCGCTTGTTCCTCGTATTCTGTACGAACAAAGAGCATAAATTTATCACTTTTTTTCTCAACAAAAAAATCATAATCATAAAAAAAGCAATGAGAACTGGAATTAGTTACATCACTGACATTTGAAACAACAGCATATTCGCAAATTGGATTTTTTTTCTCAACATTCGTAGTTATTTCAAGAATTTGTCCGTCCGTTTTTATTACAACCCCAGAGCAGGTCTGCTCATGTGCCCCCCCATCGTTCCATGAGAATATACTGCGAACCAGTTTGTACGGATACCTAAAATCAACCGCAAGCAAAGAAAGCCCGCTATAAATCATCCTTCGCTGCAAAGCCGGAGACAACGAATAAAAATCACACGAAGCCATTAAAATTCGGGACGAAGATTTTTTTTCCCATTTAGGAACACAAAGCATTGAAATACAATCATCATCGTATTGATTTTTTTCATTCCCAATAAGAACGGCAGATTTCCAGCCCGAAACATTCTCATCAAGGAACGGCATTACAACCCTACGGATTCTGTTTCTCAAATAATGAGTATCAAAATTCGACAAATCGGTACGCCACTCCATATTTTGAGCCAGTAAATACTGCTCTATGTCATTTCGTGAAATTTTGAGCAACGGTCTGATATAGCAGCCTCTTTTTGGGACTATTCCACAACCACCATCTATACCACTACCTTGAAAAAAACGCATCAGCAAGGTTTCTAATTGGTCATTTTGATTATGTGCAAGACAAAGATAAGGTAAATTATGCTTTTTTATAAAAGACTCAAAAGCTTGGTACCGCAAATAACGGGCAGCTTCCTCCACTCCTTTCTTGCGAGTTTCGGCAAGATTTTGCACAAGCCCACGTTCCAAAACAAAAGTCTCGCAAAAAACCCCTAAAGAATGGCAAAAACGCTCTACAAAATCAGCATCTGCATCAGTTTCTTCTTTTTTGCGGATATTATGATTGACAGTAATAACAAAGACAGAATCTTTTCCAAACAAATGAACCAAAGAAAGCAACAAGGAAACAGAATCAGCCCCACCAGAAACAGCAACTCCAATTTTAAAATCAAAATTTTTATCGTTTTTCTGTATCCCTAGCTCAATAAAAAAATCGCTTACACGCTTCTCAAATTGTTCAACAAAAGATTTTTGCATCAGATTAAAAAAGACACTACATTATAAAAAAGTCCCCAAAATCGGGGACTTTTTTATAATTTCTAGCGAGCAGGAGCAACGCTGATAAGAACAGAATCACCTGGTGTAAGAATTGTTACATTCTTGCCAAGATCCAAATCCTTTACGCAAATAAGCTCACCAATGTTAACTTTTGATACGTCAACAACTACACGTACAGGAAGGTCTTTTGGCAAACATTTTACTTTAATCTCAGGAACATGTTTTACCATGAAGCCACCCTTCAATACACCAGCAGCAGTACCTGAATACTGGAGCTTGTAAGAGCGTGTAAGAGGTTTTGTATTTGTAACAACAAAGAAATCTGCATGAAGAACAGAATCTGTCTTGATATCATACTCTGTATCACGAATGAAAGCATCATATTTTGTGCCATCAACATCAAGTGTGATGAGAGTTGTAGCCGTAATATTACGCCAAACTTTGTTGAACTGGAGCGAATCTACGTCCAAAGAAACAGCTTTACCAGCTTCATCATACATAACAGCAGGAATACGTCCATTCGCACGAAGCTGTTTAGAAACAGTCTTTCCTGTCTCACTGCGTGTTTTTGCAGCAATTACTAACTGATCCATTTTAAGGAACTCCTTAACTTAAAATATTTTATAAAAAGCTATTCGGAATGACAGGATTTGGACCCGAAAAAGCTCCTTTCCAACAACATTCCGCATAAATATAATTTATGAAAATCTTTAAAATTAATTTTAAAGACTCACTTTTTAATCTTCTCCAACACCTTCGTCAAAATGACCGGCATTATATTCATCCAAAATTTTCTTTTGCAATGCGGTTCTAAATTCAGGACTTATAGGATGGGCTACATCCTTGTAATCCCCTTTTGAAGTTTTACGGCTAGGCATTGCAATAAACAAACCAGTCTTTCCTTCCACAATTTTTACATTGTGAACGACAAAACAGGAATCAAAAGTAACTGTGACATACGCCCTCAATTTACTATCAGCCGAAACCTTCCTAATTCTAAGTTCTGTAACTTCCATTTTATCACCTCTTGCAAAGCAAACTCAATGCACATAAACACAATGAGCCCATTTTTTCTGCAACGTTGCGACAGCTAATTTTGCCGAAGTCTCTTCTTTAAAAACCCCGAAAACCACAGCACCAGAGCCAGACATATCTGCCCATGATGCGCCACATTTTCTTATATCCGCAATTGCCTCACCAATCACAGGATACTTTTTTACAAGAACTGGAGTAAAAGTATTTGCAAAAGTCCAGTCTTCCACAGGACTCCTGTAAATATTCTCATACTCCGCAAAGTTCGGACAAACGACAAAATCGTTATTCCGATATGCTTCATCGACCAAAACGTAAGCTTCTTTTGTAGAGCTATGCACGTCAGGAAATAAAAGTACAAAACAAAGGTCATGGCGTTTTTCTATATGCTGCACTATTTCCCCACGACCAGAAACAAGTGCACATCCTGAGAGAAAATCCGATTCACTTTTTTTCTTTTTCATCTGAACCGCAGAAGAAAGAAAGAAAAAAACATCGCTTCCTACACAGGAAGATAATTTATCAGCAAGAGATTGAGTAAGCTCAACACCTGAAAGTTCCGAGAGGATCACAGCAAAAGTTGCCGCATCTGAAGAACCTCCGCCCAAGCCACCTCCAGCTGGAATTCGTTTTTTTATATCGACATGGACTCCTGCAGAGAATCCTGTCAATTCACAAAACGCATTATACATTTTAGTGATAGTATTTTCCCTTGGCAAATCAAATAAATCGCAATGAACCAAACAATCTCCAGACTTCTGCAAAAGTTCGACAGAAAGCTCATCGCTTAAACCAACGGTTTGAAAAATACTCTCAATTTTATGATATTCAGTATCGGCAGTTCCACCAACAAAAGCAGATGTCTTTTCCAAGACATTCAAACCAATATTTACTTTCGCTGGAGCTATACCCCGAACACTAGAATACATAGTATTCTCATTATACAAATTTTCAAGGCAAAGTCAATTGAAACAAGGGACTTGTTTAAACAAAGTAAGATATTATGAACTATCACCATTATAACGCATTTTTTTTGATTTACATCAGAAATTTATGACAGAGTCATTGACATAAAAATCTCTCTAATTTACATTTTATTAGAGAATTTAGAGTTTCAGCAAAAGCCTAAAACTTGGTGCTGTTCAACTAAAGACACACCATACCATTGACTTCGCTGAGACAAATTGCTGTTGAGAGCTCCGAGAACTCAAGGAAAAAATGTATGTTTAGTTATGTTGAACTAAAAACAAATTCGTCTCCGTTTGAAGTTGAAAGACAGACTTTCTCTTACGATGATGAATACGAAGAGGATCTTTCTGATTTTGAGAAAGACAATGATTTTGACGAAGAAAGAGATGATTCGTTAAATGACTTTGATGATGAGCTTTATGAAGATGAAGTCGATGAAGACGACATGCCGTTGTTTGACGAAGATTCATCGGATACAGACACATTCAATGATGAGTATTTTGACGATTCCATCGATTCTGATGATTTAGATATATAATAAGCATTAAAAAGAAAGCCCCTTGCTTCCATGAAGTTCAAGGGGCTTTTTCTTTTATTTTATCTTGCGTCCTGCATGCCAAAGCTTCTCAAGCTCATAGAATTCTCTAGCATCCTTTGACATAAGATGAACCACAACATAGCCCAAGTCTATAAGATTCCAGTCATCGCCATCTGGTTTCTTTTGGTTTGTAACATGAATCTCAATGTCATTTTCTTTTGTATAATCCTTAATCTGCTTAGCAAGCCCCTGCCAATGAGCAGAACTGTGAATTGTCGCAATGACAAAATAATCAGTCCAGCTATTCAGCTCAGAAACGTCAAGAACAGCGACATCCTCGCCTTTTCCATCTTCAAGAATTTTTGCAATTTCTAAAGCTTGCGTCTCTTTTGATTTTTCCATAATAAAACCTCCATTTCTAGCGTACATAACGACCATCAAAATCCTTACCTAAAATTATGGTAAAGTCTACATTTGAATCAGAATCGTTAGAATCATCTGTTATTATATTTTCACAACGAATAAAATTTCCCAAGTTTCGGGCACTTTCTTCATTTTTTATGTGGCTTTGGATAACAGTCTTGTCATAATCCGTGACATCCGCGTTTCCAACCCTAAAAACATCGTAACCAGCACCTTCAAGAATCCGCGAAGTCTCCCTTGCAAGTCCGTTTATCGCAGTTCCATTCAAGATTTCCACAACGTAGCTGCGGCTTATGTTAGTATCGTCATTAACCTTAAGCGAAGCCATCGACTGCTTTACAACGTCTTTTATGAACTGACCGTCGAGCAACGGGAACAAAAGCATTTCTCCATCAACAAGACGGAGAGACCCTGTTATCGTCTGCTGCGCAAGTCGCTCAGAATCAACAAGGCTGAATTCACGGACAAGTCGGAACAAATCATCCTTTTTCATATTTGACTGTATTTTCTTAAATACAACTTCAAAATTTTTGCGTTCCCGAAGGATTCGAGAATTATTCGCAAGTGCATTGAAAAAAGCAATGACGATATTCTGCCTGCGCTCATCTATTTCATCAGGCGTATCATCGGGCTTATGATAAGCCAAATACTCATTAACTTTGTCGCCGTCAAGATTAATTGCCCCACCAGGAAGCAACCATCTCTCTCCGTCCTCATTCTTTACGTCTATCGAAGAAGGGATAAAGACCTTCATTCCGCCAAGCAAATCTGTCAGCTCTCCAAAATCCTCAAGCTTAAGAAGCATATAAAAAGGAATTGGCTGTCCTATAAGCTCGGAAACTTCCTGACAATAGGTTTCAATACCTTTAGTCGAATAAACTGAATCTATGCGGGCAACCCGCCCAAGGCTTTTGAAAATAGAACCTGTATTTCCCAGAATATTAATGAGAGCACCCTTTTTTAACGGCGGATAATACAAAAAGACATCCGTAAACAGAACAGTTCCCTCATTCTCCATGACTACAAGTGTAGTGACGACGTTTCCGCTGTCCAAAAGCTCATCAACCCTGTCAACATGCAAAAACAAGACAAGCCCTACTGAAACAGAAACGAGTATAATGAAAATAAGAGCCAGAAGAACAGAACCTGTTTTTTGGCGTTTTCCTTTCTTTCTCATTATGACTCCTTCTTATTTCTAAGCTCATCCGCCCACTCTTTTGTGACAGGAGCCACAGTTTTTCCCTTTCGGGCAAGATACTCAATATTTTCATCGATTACAGCCAAAGTGATTTCGTTCAAGGTCATCTTAAAATGCCTCTCTCGATACTCGTCTGTTGACTGCGGACGTCCAGGCTCGATTTTATCGGCAACAAAAAGAATTTTTCCCAAATCACAAAGACCAGGACATCCAAACGTATGATTTGCAACGGCTTCAATAACGTTTTTGTCTTTAATTTTAAACTCAGACTGAATCTTTACAGCCGCAGCCCGTCCATGCAAGAGATTAGGTTTTGCTTTCTCAATGCCTTCAACAGGAAGCCCATCCTGCTTTACCAAAGAGAGAATCTCATCGACAGGGATTTCCTTGCAAATATCATGCGCAATTCCAGCCAAAGCACCAAGCTGCTCATCAATTCCATAAAGCCTGCACATAAGGGCAGCCGTTTCAGAAACTCGTACAGAATGCTCATACCGCTCGCAAGAAAGGTTCTGCTCTGCGTATAAGCGTATTTTTTCAAAAAGATCCATATCCATAAAAGGTAACCATTCTTAATATATAAAAAAATACCTTCACTTACAAGATAACGCAAAGAAGCATTTCTACCATTCTTAATTCTCACTTCCAGGAAACTGGACTTCCATATCATCGTCAACGGAGCGAGTCGCCATAAAAGTAGGATTGAGACTGGATGCCTTT
>CADCRJ010000181.1 GCA_902803735.1 uncultured Spirochaetaceae bacterium | reverse complement strand
TTGCAGCATTGATTTGAGCTTTTGCTGTATTTAAGAGTTCGATGTATTCATTTTCTGCAAGATTCTGGATTTCATTTTTCATTTGATGACTCCATATTTGTATTCGATTAACTGGGGTTCGGGCATTATGGTTTTTAACTCCATAATCTTAAACATTTGTATTGTTTAAAAAACTGATTAAGCTTACTTTATTGGGCTTTACGCTAAATACAACATAAAGCCAAAATTTTACTTTTGTTTGCATTAATTTTAGTTTTACGTATTTTTTTATCGAATTGTCATCAGAAAAATATTTTTCTTTTCTGTAAGCAAAGAAAGAAATGCCAACATTACCTTCTTTTAATAAAAATGAACAATCATGACCTCTTTCATCAGAAGCTCTTTTCTTTATCGTATCAATTTTCCTTAAAATATCTTTTTGAATATTTATATTTGCAGATATGAATTCTTTCTCAATAACAAAGCCAAGTTTTTTATCATATTTTTTCAGCTGCTGGAATAGAATATTAGCCCCTACCGCAATTGGATAAAAATTGATTTTTTTGTTTTCAATATAATATTTATCCAATACATCAGAATAATTATCAATGGCGATTTCCGATATTTCATGTCCAGATTCATCTTTCTCTTGAAATTTTAAATCCCTATCTAAGAATAGCGATAAATAATCCAATTCGGTTGATGCATGAATTTTCCCATTAAGTGTATTCTCCCGTCTTTGATTTAGATAAATCATAAACAAAGATCCCTTTTTCAATATGTCCGCAATGATATATAAATCATAAATCGAAAATGTCAAAATGGGATTCTCTTTATAAACTGGTATTGTTCTATAAATGTCAGATGTAATTGAATCTAAATTTTCCAATTCGACGGTAAACAAAAAGATATCAATGTAATTATTTTTATTAAACGAAATCTCTGAGGAATCTTGCCCTTTTTTATAAAAGGTACTGATTTTATTTTGTTGAATATACTCATAGGTTGTTCTACATTGTTCATGAGCCTCTGCAATTATTTTGTTTATCGAATTTTTAAATCTTTTTGAGTTTCCTTCTTTTGCTTGTGGGCGAAACTTTCCAGCTTTTGCTTCAGCTATTATCAGATAATTACCTATATCAACGATAATATCAGTTTCATGTTCTTTTTGATCTTTGGTTAAGTAATTTAAATCTTGATATACTTCGGCTTCCGGGAATAAATTTATTAATATATTCCTTGCTAGGTTTTCTAAATTTTTACCTCTGGAAGCATAATATTCATTCAACAACTTGCTATCATTTTTTAACTCATTTTCCAGAATAGAGAAAATGCTTTTTATCATTCTCAATGGTTCAGAACATATATATTTGTCTTCATAATTAAAAATGGGCTTTTTTCCAACAGTATTGTTAAAGCGAGGTAAATAATTATTATTATCAGACGAATCTATATAAAAATATTTTATAAAACTTTGTATTTCTGATATATCAATAGAATTTTTCAAATGAAAATTCATATTAATATAATTCAAAATATCTTCTGCTGAAAAAGCGAGAGCATTGCCATCATATTGTTTATTATTCTCAAATCTATCTTGTATTAAACATGTTATTGCATTTCTGAATATAAAAATATTTTGGAGATAAAACCCTGTTTTGTCATAGAAATAAGAAAGATATTCTTTATCTACAATATTAAAAAAAATAGTTGAAAATATATCGATGTAAAAACTTCGTTCTGTATATTTAAACATTAATACATCATTCTTTATATCTTCATCGACTTCATCGCCTGTCATTTCAATAATCAGACACGATTCATATATCTTCATACAACAATCAAATATCTCATCAACAATTTTTTCATCAGGTGTCTTTAATTCCTTGCCTTTCTGAAACGATAGATACAAATCTGTAATATAGTTTGAAAGCAAAGAATCATCATTTGGCACATTTCTTGCTTTATAGAAAGTTAGATTATCATTTTCAAAAGCTTTTACCAAAACAGGAATCAAATCATAAATACGAACATATTCTTTTAGTTTATCAAGTAATTCTAATTGATTTTCACTCTCTTTCGCATTTATCACTTTATTAAAATCTTCAAATTGTTGTATTTTATCTGAAATATGACTACTAGTTACTAAAATATCTTTATTCATTGCACAATCTCTCAGCCTCATTTTTCAATGTAATCAACAATCTGATTATATTCCCGGTCTGATACATGATGTACTCTAAAATATTCTTTGAAGTCTTATCATGATGTTTTGCGTAATTATTCATAAATAGAGCATACGAATTTAAAAGACTTTGAAAATTATTACTTATCTCTGCCGGTACATTACAGTTTTTAAGAAATTGACCGTACTCACTTTTTAAATTTTCTAAAGATTTATCTGAATTAAAGAATTCTTGAAAAAAGGTTTCCAAAGATTTTCGAAAAGCATCAGCAACATCACTTGCATTAGAATCAGATGAATCAGCATATAACTCCAATGCCTTGGAAAATGCTTTTTGAGAAGTTTGATAAACTGAAAGCCATTCTAATGGCTCAGAGACTACAGCTTTATCCAGTTCTTTTGCACCTTTTGGAAAAATGAAAGTTTTACCTGAATCGTTTAATAATTCATATTGAATATGACTATCTTGAAACATTTTTTCAAAATCATTCCAGAGTTTTTCTTTTTCACTTTTTTTGCCACCATAGGTATTCAAAAACATAACAAGCGTTGCAAGAAAATCTCTAAAATCTTTTTTTCTCTGGTTTAGATAATATGCAACTTTTTTCATACCAACCGGTTCGTTAAAAGAAATATTAAAAACTTCAAAATTTGGATTTTTGGATTCAGCGTAAGTTTCTAAACTAGTTGCATAGCAAAAATCAATTTCATTTTTATGAGAAAATTCTGCAGAACTATTATTTAAGTATGTAAATACTCGGGTAACAAAGAATTGTTGTTTTTCATTATCATTAAATGCCAATCCAAGTTTTTCTCTATAATCAATATAATCCATGATTTACCTCCCCTCTACAATCTTTATCTCGTCTTCGGAAAGCCCATAGAGCGCATACACAAGGCGGTCGATTTCTGACTCTTCTTTAATTGTGTCTGCCTGCGGATTGGCTTTTTTTGTAGCGAGGATTTTGTCTACCAAAGCGATGATGGGCTTTTGCTGGGCGGGGGTGGCAGATGGAATTGGAATGTTGCGGATATGCTCGGGGTAAATGTGATAATCACCACCACGCAAATTCGTAAGCAAAACAGAAGCATACTTCGAGTTCATCACGCCGAGCAAATAACGCAAATCTACAGTTTCAGAAAGCTCTTCCATATCTTTACGATTCATTGTGCTGAACTTTTTGATAGAAGAAGCAATGCTCTTGTTTTCAACACCGTGTAAATCTTTCCAAAGCAAACATACAAACATTGCATCGCTTGTAGTGAAATCTCCGTCTTTGTCAAAGAAAACTTGCAAAGAACCAAGACGATTAAACATCAATTTTGGAGTTGTGTATAATTCTTTAAAAGTTGGTCGGCTACATTTATCTGGAACTCGTTCAGTGTCATATTCGAGATAGCGAATTTTATTTGCAACATATTTTCCGCAGTCCTTTCCTTCAAGAAACTTTCTGCAATGTATTTCATCTTGCAGTTCGCTAATCAGTTCTGCTTTTTTGAACACTTCGACTTTCTCTTTCTCATCAGAGTTCAAAACCATTCCTTTACTTATATAGCAATAATCGCCCAAGACGTGCATATCTGCGTGGCGATTTGTTTCTCGCTTTTCTTGCGTTACGTTCCACACATAATTCTTTTCGTCTTGCACAAGGTCGCTTTTACTCTGCTCAAACATACGGCTGATGTTTAGATTTTCATCAATCTTACTTATCCATGATTTTGCGTTAGCAAAATCGAATCCGTGTGGCACTTTCCTTACAAACGGAATGCAGTTCGACACTGTTGCGTTGTCAAAAATCTTTGTGCCGTTCAAATCCACAAGCTCAAACATATCATATTCTTCAACAAGCATTTTACGAAGTACTTTTGCATAAAGCTGGTTCGTAAGCGGAAACGGAACAATCATCGTTGTTATGCCATTTTCGCAGTTCAACTGCGTTCCAAGTTCAATAAAAGGAATGTACAAATCCCATTTCTGATAAAGTGATTTATATTTTTTAGATTCAACAAGTTTTTGTCTCTGTTCAGCTAATTGAGGACTTGCAATCTGCATTGGCGCACTAATATACGGTGGATTCCCAATCACCACATCAAACCCATCCTTCACCCCAAACATCCATTCCGCATC
>CADCRJ010000180.1 GCA_902803735.1 uncultured Spirochaetaceae bacterium | reverse complement strand
TTCTCAAATGTCTGGATGCCAATAGGCAACGGTCTTCTTTCGCTCATGCGCATATTATAGCACGGAAAAGCGAAGCCGTGCTATATTCCTTTTGCCATTACCACCTGTACTTGCGGCTTTTGTACTTCTTTCAATGCCTTGCGACTTAAATACACGTCGGCTTTTTTGACGTTGTTGCCCGTGTTCTGGTTGAACTCGTCGAGCGTAGCCTCGTCCACGGGCTCATGCTTTGCGTAGTACAGGTTCTCGATGCGGAACGGTCTGGACATTACCTTCCTCATGTCTGCGCAGCCGGGTTTTAGCTTTGGGGATATCTTTATTTCTGGGGTGTAAAGATTGTAGATTGTATCGACCTTTAACAGTGGCTTTACACGTGGATGTATTTTGAGCCAGTTTATAAAGGAAGAAAGCACAGAGTCTAATTGACCTGCGAATTGCCCCTGCTCCTCTCCTGCAGCCCCGTTCTCTACAGCCTGATACGTATATAATGCGCCTGATTTTTCCATATTATTTACGTCCCTATTCATTTAGCTGTTCTTTTACAAGCTCTGAAAGTTTTTTGGCAGACATTCCAAATCTATTTTCCTTGAAAATATCCGGGTTGTTTTTTTTGCTCAGAAGAATTTTCAGCTTCATCAATTCTTCGCTGTCGTCACTTTGACACTTTGCAAAAGCGGCTATAAGCGGTGTTGTTCCGTCGTTGTTTGCAATGTTTACATCAGCTCCGCTTGTAAGGACTGCTAAAATCATCATGTAAACAGGCTCGCACATATCTTCCTTTACAAGATAATACAAAACTGTGTTTCCGCTTTTATCCTGGATATTCACGTCGATTCCTTCTTGTATCAGGAACATGAATGTTTCGACGTGGCGGCCGTGCAGAGCTTCGTGAAGCAATGAATAGCCATAGGAATTTTTTTGGTTCAAGTATTTTTTGTCATAAGCTGCCTTAAAATCGTCAAACGGTTTTTCGTCCGCTATGTCCCATAATGTCATCTCAGGGCTGTCCATTCTTGGCGCGTTATCAAAGTCTGTTTTATGGACTCCGGGCGGCGCGACCTCAAAATTGTACGGGTCTCGGTTCCATCTTTCATAATCGCTTTCTGAAATCTTTTGGAACATGTACCTGTCATATTTTTCATAGGGCTTTTCCGGCCACTTTGGGGCCATTTCCCATTGCCCTTCCTGCGGCCTTGACTTGTCATAGGTGATAATGCCGTATTCCGTTAATACTCTTTCAATTTCTTCCATTTTTATTTTTCTCCTGTTTGAATTCTTTTTTTAGCAAAGTTACAGATTATATCAGCTTTCTGTTATTAATCCTCTTGACTTGTAGTATTCATAAGCTGGAGGGCAACTTTCCTTTACGATTTCTGTAGCCATATCTGATAAAATCGCTCCGTGCTCTATCAAATAATTCATCATTTTCATTTCATTATCTGATATTACATCCGTCTCATAAGGAGTTGCTGAGTATAAACAGTTATTTGCATTTAAATCTGCTCCGTGCTCTACATAGTATTTAATTACCTTTATAATACTCTCATCAAAAGTAATAAAATCTTTTGTCTTTATCTCATTCTCTTTAGGTTCATTACCGTTTGCAAGTACATATTCAAGAGCGTCTCCAATTCCAAGGCTGTTTATCTTCTGTTCTATTTTGTCTGACTGTTGCAAGAGGAAGTATACGGTCTCCCATTTTTTGCCACGGAGGGCATATGTAATGAGCTTGTCACCGTGCGAATCCCTCTTGTCAAGCATGTCGAGCGTGTATCTTCTCTTGAATTCCTCAAGAGTTCCCTCCTCCGCAAGCTGGTACATGTCCATCTTCGCCACGTCTGTCTCTATGAGCCCCTTGTCCTTTAATAGTTGATAGATCTCTGTATGCTTTTCACAAAGTAATCTACAAGAGGCATGTCTGCCAAATGATTGATATACATTTGGCTTATATTCAAGTATCAGCTTGAATATGTCATCAAAATATTTTCCTGCGGCTAAATCCTGCAATGGATATTCGCCACGGTAATTTGGCGTGTCCGGGTTTGCGCCCTTGTCAAGCATCATCTTCATAAGCTCATAGTCTGTCGGCTGTTCGTTTCTTTGATGCATATAAGCCAGGGCAAAAACCGGCGTGTAGCCGTTTTCGTTCTGAAAATTCAGGTCCACCCCGGCCTCCACCAGCTGCTTTGCCAGCTCATGGTCACAGTTCCATATCGCATGCATCAAGCCCCATTTTGACAGTCCCGATTCTTCAAATTTCTTTTCTTCCATTTTTATTTTTCTCCTGGTATTTCGATTCTACGCTCATCTTTCATATCCGCAATTTTACTGCACTACTGAAAACGAAACACCTCTGAGATTGTGGTTTATCAAAAGACGGCGGATAAAAGCACCGCAATATATTTTTCCGTCAATCTTACACAAAACGGTGATATTATTTTCTGGAATCTCATCGAATGAATTATATGTTACAAGATAGCCGTGCTTTGAGCTAAGAAAGTCGAAAATCTCTTTTCCATCATTGTGAAGCGTCATTTCAAAGAGTTTTTTTTCTGCCCTTTCTTTTTTTGCAACGATTGCAGGTACACTTAAATCGCCCCATTTTCTAGCCCAACTATATGCGTCGCAGTTTTCCATATCGCCGATATGGTATGTTTTGTAGATGTCTATTCCCTTATCTACAAGATATTGTGCTATCTCTTCTTGATGACATGATCCTGCATAAAACAAAGGATTATTCTCTGATGTTGAAACATCAAGTTTTGCTCCGCTCTCGCACAATAGCTTTACCATTTCAAAATTGCCTTTTCTTACAGCTCTTGAAAGTGCGGTCAATCCTGTATGATTAAGCATATTTACATCTATGCCCTTTTCTATTAAAAACTTTGCTATCTCGATTTGATTAAAAGTAGCCGCAGTATGCAGAAATGAACTTATTGAATCAAATTCATTGACATCAACTGCACCACTTGAAATCATTTCCTTTACGGTTTCAATGTCACCAGATTCAATTGCGTTGTGCACCTTTCTTACATCTTCTTTTGTAGCCATTATTTTTCTCCTTTGTTGTAATTTTTCCATAAGTTTTTTGCAACATCTTTCATATTTTCAAGATATTTTATAACATCATCTCTTGGGCGTTTCTTTTCATGAAGCGCAATCAACTCCTCCGCAATTATTCTTATATGCTCGTCATTATGCTGGTCGGGGTTAACATTCGGTGCCCAGCACAAATTTTCAAGTCCAACAAATGGGTCTATGTCATATTCCCATAGAACTTTTCTGGCTTTTCTAATTTTTTCATCCAGAGCGAGGAAAAACAATAGGCATATTAATTCAATGCTCTAAACGAAACGCCTTTGGCATTTGCTTCTATCAGTTGTCTTCTGCCTTTTGCAGTGCAAATGATTTTCTCGTCTGCATTATACAAATCCTTTGTGTCTTTTACTATTTTGCAAAGAGATTCAAATGAAGTACTTGCCGTGACTTCAAACAGTTTTGCATCGGTTGTTTCTTTTTCTATGAGATAATCGTAAACATCTTTTGTTCCCCATTTCTTTGCCCATTCGCAAGCGTCGCAGTTCTCTATTTCTCCGATTTTATATGTCGCATAAATATCGATTCCTGCGTCTATCAAGTATTTTGCTATTTCTACTTTGCGTCCTGATATTGCAAAAAACAGTGGGTTGTT
>CADCRJ010000179.1 GCA_902803735.1 uncultured Spirochaetaceae bacterium | reverse complement strand
GTAATCGTGTTTTGGTAATGTTCCTCAGCATTCGGAAAATTCTCAGCCGTGAATTCAGGATATTTTTTCTGCCAGTAGGTAAAATGAAATATCGCAATAAAGTGCATTGAGATTCCGATTCCAGATGCCTGCAACTCGCTTGCAAATGTGTTCCTGTCGCAGTCCAGCATATCTGGGCGGATTCTCATAAGGTAAAGGTGCCAAGCATTTCCTTCGCCGTCTGGCGGAATCTGTATGAAATCGCAGTCACGGAAGGCTTCGTTGTATTTTTTTACAACCTGCTTTCGCTGCTGGTCAAAAGTTGTTGCTTTTTTGAGCTGTTCCCGGCCAATCGCAGAAAGTACGTCCGGCAAGTTGAATTTGAATCCCGGCTCTATTATGTCATATTCCCAAGAGGCACGAGGACTTGTGTAGCGGTCCCATGTCGTGCGGTCCATTCCGTGAAGGCGCATTACTGTCATACGTTTTGCAAGTGCATCGTCGTTTGTCGTTACCATGCCGCCTTCGCCTGTAGTCATTGTTTTTGTCGCATAGAAGCTGAATACGCCAGCATCTCCCAATGTTCCTGCGTAGCCGCGGCTCGTCTTGCTTGGAAATGAATGAGCTGCGTCCTCTATGACTCTGATTTTGTTTTCTGGGGTTGAGTATTTGCGGGCAAGTTCGCAAATTTTTTCCATATTGCACAAATTTCCTGCTACATGGACAGGTACAATAGCAACAACTTTATGCTCTGTGTCTTTCTTTAGAATTTCCTCAATCTTTTCTGGTGAGATGGAATAAGTGTCTTTTTCAATGTCCGCAAAGAATACGTCTGCTCCAAGATGCACCGCACAGGCAGCCGTTGACACAAAAGTGTAGGGTGTTGTTATTACTGCTTTTCCAGCACGTACACCGCAAGCTTCCATTGCCAAAATCATCCCGCTTGTGTTTGAATTTACGGCGAGCGCGTATTTTGAGCCGACAAATTCTGAGAACTCTCGCTCAAATTCCAGAGTGACTTTTCCTGTTGTAAGCCAGCCAGAGTCAATGACAGAAAGCACGGCTTGTTTTTCTTCATCTCCAAGCGATGGCTTGAAGAACGGAACATTTATCTTGTTTTCCATTTTTTCTCTCCATGTTATAGCGTAATTTTCTCGCTTGAATTCGAGATTTTTTTGCTCTGAGTTTTATTTTTTGTCTCATTGTAAAAATCGTCCAGCGACGGAACTGCTTTTCTGAGTATTTGGAGAAGCTCAGACTTGTTCCTGAACAGGGATTTGTCCGCTTTGCCTTCCTGTGCGTAACAAATTGGCTTTAGCTGGGCAAGAAGGCTCTCTAGCTTGGAGTCTTCCATCTCTATGTTCTTTAATATAAGGATTTTCTCATACTCGGTTTTCTGCGGGTTTTCCTCATCAAGCCATAACGGTTCGTAGACTCGTTCACCTTCTCGTGCGCCGATGATTTTTATGTCTATGTCCTTGTTTGGCTCAAGACCTGAGAATTTTATTATCTGTTCAGCAAGGTCTAGGATTTTTATTGGTTCTCCCATGTCGAGCAGGTAAGAGCGACCGTTCTTGCCTACGCCACCTGTCTCAAGAACAAGCGAGCAGGCTTCTGGAATCGTCATAAAGAACCGCTCCATCTCAGGGTCTGTGACCGTTACAGGTCCGCCTGTCTTTATCTGAGACTGGAAAAGCGGCAGTATCGAGCCTCTGGAGCCAAGCACGTTGCCAAATCTTACAAACATGAAAGACTGATGTTCTTTTGCTTTTTTTGCTGCCTGCAAAATTAATTTTTCGCAGAGCATTTTGCTTACTCCGTAAACGCTTACAGGGCTTACGGCTTTGTCCGTAGATATGAGCACGACCCTGCTTGTGCCGAATTCAAGAGCCGCATCAAGGATGTTTTTTGTTCCGAATACGTTGTTCTCAATTACGGCGACTGGATTTTCTTCCATCATAGGAACATGCTTGTAAGCGGCGCAATGGAAAATTACGTCAACGCGGGTTTTTTCTATAATATAGCGCATATACTCGCGGTCTCGCATATCGCCGATGATAGGCACGACAGTCGCTTTTTCGCCTACGCCTTCATTTTGAAGGACGATAAGCTCTCTGTATATATTTACGATTGAATTTTCGCCGTGTCCAAAAATGTAGAGTCGTTCGGCACCTCCTGAAAGCAGCTGCCTAGCAAGCTCCGAGCCAATCGAGCCGCCCGCTCCTGTAATCATTACGCGTTTTCCGCGCAAGTACTGCAAACTTTCGTGCAGAGGAATTACGATTGGAGTTCTTCCCAGAATGTCCAGCGGGTCTATCTGGCGAGTCTGGACAAAATGAGCCTTGCCATCAACAATCTGGCTTACGCTTGGTAAGATTCGTATGTGAGCGAATCCGCCTTTTTTCAGGTTCTCATAAATATCCCTGATTTTTTCTGTTGGTGCGCTTGGGATGGCAATTATCGCCTCGTCCAATGGACCGCAGCGGATTACTCGCGAAACGTCATTGATTGGTCCAAGCACAGGAATCCCGTCAATCTGGGTTCCTATTACCGATTTATCGTCATCTAAAAATGCGCTTACAGTACCGAATACTTTTTTGCGCATCAAATCACGCGCAATCATTTGTCCTGCAAAGCCAGCCCCGATTATATACAGGCTGGATTCACTTTTCTGAAGCATATATAACTCCCGTAAAAAGCCCCTGTTACTCGTACATTGAATTTAATATACGATACAGGTTGTTGATTTTTTCTTTTTGTGCAGCCGAAAGCTCTACGGATGAATCTGACAATGATTCAAGGCTTGAAAGGCTTTCTCCAAGGGCTGTCGCAAAGCCTCGGCTCACCTTGAACCAGAATGTGCCCTTGCCGTCTGAGAAGAGCGTTATAAATCCGTATTCCTTTGTCTTAGCCTTAGCAGGCGTTATTCTGAGTACGTAGTCCAGCGAAGAAACTAGTTTTTCGGCTCCCTCCGCATCAGAAAGCTGAATGTTCAGTCTTTTTGGCCAAGCAGAGGAATCTACTGGCGTTAGGTTGAGCTTTTTAACAACTTTGCAGATAAGCTCAACTTTCTCGCCGTTCAATAGATCAAAGCTCTTCATCTCGATTTTGCCCCTAAGTCCTGCAATCTGAGCGAGCTTATTCTGGTTCGTTTCTTTTGCAAGAGCGTCCTTAAAGCTTTGGAACGGAAGTATAAGGAGCTTTTTGCCTTTGACCTTATCTATGTCGAACGTTGTTCCTCCAATCTCTACGATTGAGTCTTCCTTTGATTTCTTTGTCTTGCCTCCAAAACGTCCGTCATCTTTGCCCAAAAGCTTACCTTTGATGTCTTTGAACGTAGAGCCTTTGTACTCCAGATTGCCTGTGAGCGAGCGTCCTCGCTTGCCCCTTGCCACGTTCAGTTTTGCCTCTAAATCCGGGGAGATGCTTGCGAGCAAGGCTCTTGTAAGAGGAGAGACACTCATCGCGAACATTCTTGTCGTTCTCACGATTTCTCCCGCCACGATAAACAACGGGTCGCTCTTGAACATTGATGAGCCTGGATGAATCGAGATATGGTCTGCCGTAAGGCTTCTGTAATTCTCCCGCCCCTCGCGCACGCAAACGAACTGAATCATTCCCGATGCTATGCAGCAAAGATAATCGTCCATGCTGCCTCCGCTCAGAACAGGAATTCCGAGCGCGCTTACTTCTTCCTGCAGCTGTGTCTTTATGTTTGCGATTTCTGCCATTACTCGCTCGTCAAGATAGTTGTTTTGGCAGAAACGCGTTTGGTTTTTCATGCTTATATAAGTTCTGAAAAGTTTTACATAGGAAACGAAGTCTCCCTGAATGTCCCTGAATGCATGATGAGCCTTTCTTGCGTCGGTTTCCTCTCCAGGAGGCAGAATAAAAGGCGAGTGTGTGCTCATAAAGCTTGCTGCGATAAGGACTTCCTCAAGAACGTCAGGGTAGCGCATTATGCTTTCTACGATAATGCGGCTTACTCGTGGCTCAAGCGGGAATTCGACCATCATCTTTCCTACTGATGAAAGCGTATTGTCCTCGTTCAAGGCACCCAGAAGATTCAATGTGTCTACGGCTCCTTTTATGCCGAGCTTCTCTGGAGGCGAGATAAAGTCGAATTTGTCAAATTCTGAGATTCCAAGCTCTGCCATGCGGAGCACAACTTCGCTTAAGTCCGTCCTGTAGATTTCTTCTGTCGTGTACTCTGGGCGTGAGTCAAAATCCTCGCGAGTGTAAAGCCTGTAGCAGGTTCCTGCACAAGTACGTCCTGCACGACCTCGCCTTTGGTTGCAGCTTGCTTTGCTTACAGGTGTCTCGTCAAGGCTTGATGTGTATGTTCGTGGGCTGTAGTAGTTCATCTTTGCAAGCCCAGAGTCGATTACGTTTGTTATTCCGTTGATTGTAACGGAAGTTTCTGCGATGTTAGTTGATACGACAACCTTTTTCTTGCCGAATGGTGCGTTATCAAAAACCCGTTCCTGCTCTTCTTTTGGAAGCCGTCCGAACAATGGCACGATATGAATCTTGTGCCTGAAGCTTGCAGAACTAAGTCTCTTTACGCAGTCCCTGATTATTTTCTCGCCAGGCAAGAACACGAGTATGTCTCCCTGCTCATGGTTTGCCAATATTCGGTCTATTGTAGACTCAATCTTGGCAAGAATCATCTCGCAGCCGACAGCGGTGCTTGTCGTAGTCTTTCCTGCTGGCGGGTCGTATACCATTGTTACAGGGAATGTCTGTGTCTCAATCGTTACGATTGGTGCTCCTCCAAAGTATGTTGAGAAAGCCTCAGCGTTCATTGTCGCACTTGACACAATTACTTTGAAGTCTGGTCTTGCCTCAAGGACACGTTTCAAAAGCCCAAGAACAAAGTCTATGTTAAGGCTTCGCTCGTGCGCTTCGTCAACCATGATTACAGAGTAGTTGTGCAAGTACGGGTCAAGCTTCATCTCCTGCAAGAGAATGCCGTCCGTCATAATCTTGATTTTTGTCGTTGTGTCGGTCTTATCCTCAAAGCGCATTTTGTAGCCGACAAGTCCTGGATACGATGTGTGCAACTGCTTTGCGATGAATTCTGATACGCTGAGAGCTGCGATTCGTCTAGGCTGAGTTACTGCGATTACGCCATTAGCTGAGTAGCCCGCTTCATGGAGAATTACAGGAATTTGCGTTGTTTTTCCGCTTCCTGTAGGTGATTGCACAATAATGACTTGATTGTTTCTGAGCGATTCAAGAATTCGCTCTTTCTGTTCGTAAACTGGTAATTTCTGATATTCAATAGCCATAGTTTTTCCGTTTTTGGTTTCCGTACTATTTGGAAACCCCTGTTTGTGTTTCTAGAATTCTTCTGCGTGCCTTTAGGTACGCAGACCACGTTGTAAGTTCTGCCCGTTCAAGGGAGTGTATGAGGTCATCGTCCAACAGTCTTATGACATACTGACCGTTTGTCGATATCATCGTAGTTATAAAAAAATGCTCGCTCTTTTTTATAACTGGCTTTTCATCATTTGTCTTTGAGAATGTGAGCCTGATTATAACTCCATCTCCTGTATCATCTCTTGCTTTTTCTGGGTTCGAGAAAGTTGGCGAGTAACGCTGTGCGCTTATTGTGTTACCGTTGCCATACATTATGAACGCAGTACGTCCAGTCTCTTTTAGAGTGACTTGTTCCCAAGGACGGACGATATGCGGGTGGTTTGCCCAAATGACGTCCGCTCCGCATTCAGAGACAAGCTCCATATACCAAGAGCGGCGTTCGTCGGCTATCTCATGCACGTACTCAGGCTCGCTCGAATGAACTGAAATCACGAACACGTCGTGCGGATTTTCTGCCGCAAGCTTTGAAAGCGACTCTTTGAGGGCTTTCCGCCTTTTTGCTGGATAAAAGTCAATGTAGCTAGCGTAGTCATTTCTGTTGAGAATCTCGGTGAATGCCACGAAGAGCACTTTCCAGCCGTCTTTTTCAATCAGCTGGTAAGTGAGCGATGCCCCAGATTTTTCTTTAAGTCCGCAAGCCCAGACCCCTTTTCTGTTTGCAAAATATACGCGTGTTGCTTTTATTCCGTCAAGATACTGGTCGTTTGTATGGTTATTCGCAAGCGAGAACACGTTGAATCCCGCATTTATTGCAGCTTCTGGATAGCTTTGGTGCATATTGAACTCAGGATATGTGCTCCATGGTAGATTTTCTGCGACAGGGGCTTCCATGTTCGCAAAGCTCAATGAACCTGTTTTGACGAGAGGGGCAATGTCCCACCATATTCTTGCGAATTTTCCAATTGCATAGTTAGGTTTGTGTGCCATTATGTCTCCAGCAAAAATCATCGAAATTTCTGAGATTTTTTGCACGGACTCTTTTTTCTCTTCTTGTTGTTCTATTTTAGGTTCGTCCTGCACTGGCTCAATCTTTGTCGTTGCGCACGAAACACCCAGCATAAGGACGAAAAAAGAAAATGATAAAAAGAAAGCATTACGAGAGATAAAAGAAGACATATTTCTATTATAACTGAATAATTGCCACTTGGACAATTAAAACTTGCTTTATTCCAGAGAATAAATCTTATAACACTTTATTATTATTTTTGTCACAGTATTTTTATACATTTTCAATTTTTTTTACATCTTATATATGTAGGGATTTAGCTAAAACTTAGAAGGGTATACTCAAAAATGAACTTAGTTCTTTGAAACTTTCAGATGAACTTAGTTTAGCACACATTACCGAATCATGCAAGTTTAAAAATAAACTTTGTTCTTTGACATTTTTAAGGGAAGGTTTTGAAAAATATTTTTATATAAAGGAAAACTGAGTTTTTACAGGGACTTAGTTTTTGTCTAATCGCAATAACTATGAGGAGGTACCTTATGTTAAAATTCCATAACACTCAAACTTTATCTGCTAAAGAAGAACTTGAATATGCAAAGCTTGCTGCAAAAGGTGACAAACGTGCAAAAGAAAAGCTTGTCCTTGCGAATATTCCGTTTGTGTTTATGTGCTCAAAAGCTTTCAGGGGCTACGGGCTTAGCAATGAGGAGCTTGTTGAGGAAGGCATTATCGGCTTGGTTGAGGCTGTAAACCGTTTTGACTGGTCAAAGGGTGTCCGCCTCATAACTTATGCAAAATTCTGGATTTGCCTTGCCATTCAAAAAGCCCTTAATGAAAGCGGGGTAAGGATAAGGCTTAGTGAAGAGCTTTCTCGCAAGGCAATTAGGCTTAGGCGGGGATTCTTTGTAAATTGTGGCAAAAAGCAGGCTGATGAGCTGTTAAAACTTTCGAGCATTCCGTTTTCTCTTGACACACCTTTTTCTTCTGACGGAGAGGGTGAATCCTATTCCTCTTTTCTTGCTGACACAAAAAATCTTTCTGTTGAGGAAGAATGCGAGAGGAACATTGCAAAAGATAAAATACTTGATGCGATTTCTGAACTTAGCCCAAATGAGCGCGATGTAATAATTTTGCACTATGGCTTATGCAATCGGGAAGAGCATTCCTTTGAAGCCATTGGTGCGATAAAAGGCAGGACTCGCGCTCGTATGCAGCAGATTGAAAAAAACGCATTCAAACATCTGCGCGAGAATCTTGAGGCTTATGTAAGCTAGTCAGGCTTGTTCAGAAATTGCTGTGTCTAAGTGACGATTGTTTCTAAACGACTATATTTTAAGGGTGAATGTCGAGTTTGCGCATTTTACTTTTTGAAACCCGACATTCACCCTATAAGAGAGGACATTATGAAAAAAACAAACTATATGCGAGACCTTATGCTCACAGGATTTGAGCTTAGCCGCATTTCAGGCGTTCCGATGCTGTATCTTGGTAATCCAGGAATGGGTAAGACAACGATTGTAAACCTTTGGGCAAAGCGTAACGGCTACCATGTTGAGAGCCTGATAGGAAGTGCCTTTGACAGAAGCGAGGTTCTTGGCTATATGGTGAACGACGGAAAAGAAACCGATTATTTGCGTACAAAGGAGCCAGAATGGTTCCATACGATTGCGGAGCTTGAAAAATCAGGGACTCATTCCGTGCTTTTTATTGATGAGATTGCTTCTGCTCCAAAGGATGTTCAGGCGAGCCTGTACCGACTGATTTTTGAGCGGACAATTGGGAACGGGCATAAGTTGCCTCAAAGCACAATTATTGCTAGTGCAAGTAATTACAAGGATAATCTTCCGCAAATGTGCGACATAACAGCCCCGAATATAAACCGCTTTTGCGTAGTGAATTTTGGTCCACAGACATTTGAGGGCTTGTACAGAGAGTTTTTGCAAGAGAAAAGTGAGCTTGAAAAAGATTTGCCTGAATTCAAAAACTTGGAGCTGACCGACGAGTTAAGAGAAAAAACTGCAAAAGCAGTTCTTGAGATTTTTGAAAAGCTCAACTCGACCTACAACATAACGGACTGCTCAAAAGGCGAGCTTGATGTAAAGAACAAACGGCTCAGCAATATTTTTTGTGCGGATTATTCAAAAAACGGCGAGGTCTACAATTTTATCTCTGGGCGCACGATAGGGTACTTCAGGGATATTTTTAGGGCTATGTACTGTACGGGCTTAACTAAGACTGGCTACATTGGAAAGTTTGTTGACGGACTTGTAGGGCTGGGGTTCAATTCCTTTGATAATGTTCAGGAGCTTAACGCTTACCGAAAGTTTGTCAAAGAGCTTACAAAGGATGCGCTCAGCGAGCTTTTGGGCAAAAAAAATGGCAATGCGGAAAGCCTCCCGATTGCTGCAAGTGCAAATGTAGACATTGCAAATGTAGACATTGCAAATGTAGACATTGCAAATGTAGACATTGCAAATATAGATATTGCAAATGTTTCCATTTGCGAGAAGGTGACTGCTTTGCTGGCTTTGCAGGATAAGGTTGAGTACCAAAATTTAGAGGAGGCTGCAGCAAAAATTTATCTTGAGATAATCGAAAAATTCGATACTAGCACGGAAAGCCTTGCAAACACACTATTTAAGAATCAGAAGACGGAAGAGGAGCTCGTGAAAATGAGGGCGGATTATGATGCGATTGAGATATTTTCTTTGCTGGTAAATGATTTTTCGCCTTCGGAGGAAAAGGATTTGGCACTTTCAAAACTTTACGAGATTCTTACAACTTACAGATTTTATATGTACACATGCATTCAGACGGAGGCCGCATAATGAAAAAAAGTGAGATAAAGCAGGTTGTGCTCGCCCGCTTAAAAAGTACTTCAAGATTTGCAAAAAGAGAAAAAAAATCGCTGAAATTCCGCGAATTTTACAAGCTCGGAATAAATAACGATTTCTTGTACTTTCTTGAAGGAGATGATGATTCTTCGGTTGACATAGTGAATTATTCTGATGTTGCCTGTATCTATTGCATTGATAATGGTTCTGTAAAATCCGTGCCAGCAGATATTTTCTTCAAAATTTACAGAAATTATTTCTCCTCTTAAAAAAGGAATATCCCATGAAGCATACGTACAAACATCTTTCTGAAGTAAAAAAGAAAATGCACCTTGTAGTTTATACTATTAATACTCTTCCGCAAACACATCTCGCACGTAATGCCCTTGCTCTTGTTACAAGACGGGGCAAGGCAAATGCCAGCTACAAGATTTATATCTCAAAATTCTGCTCTGGACACTCATTTGCCATGCATGAGCTTGGTCATATCATTTACCAGCATTTGCGGTTTGAGGAGACTGTTCAGAGTCAGGTTTATGAACGCTTGAAAGGAGCATGGAATGAATTCTCTAAATACGTCTCGTTTAATTCTCGCACAGAAAAACATGCTATGGACAGTCTTGTGAGACTTCTCTTGAATTATGCGATGGACATGGAGGTGAACAGCAAGGTATTTGATGCGGACGAGCGAGAATCCTTGATAGAGGATATGACTCGTGCCGAGTACAGGCGGCTTTCTTTTCTTGTAGAGCACCAAGTATATGGCTGTGCTGAGGCGAGAAAAAGGCTTGCCCGCTTTGAATATGCCAGAATGCAAGACAAGAAGGCTTTTCTTGCGACCCCTGTTTTTGCCGAGGATTATGGATTTCCGAGAGGGCTTTCTTGGCTCCAGTACATTGATTTAATCATTATGCGTCCAGACACCGTTATGGCTCAAATTTCTGAAAAGTTTAGGCGTGAGCAGGGTGACTTGCTTGAAAAAGACAAGAAAATCCCTTGCAAAATCGTGGTTCAAGCAGCTGGTACGAGCGATATTTCAGCAGAGCTTACATCTGAAGTGCTACAAAGTGAGAGCGAAAAAGACGCTTTCTGTCGATGCGGCAAGACACAAAATTTTACCGTGCACAAACTTGGCTCAGAAGTCCGCAATTTTATTGTTGGACGTGCGATTGACACTTTTGACGACGCACGCACGGATTATCTTTATCTTGCGAACAGGGGCAAGACTGACAATATTTTGCGGGGTAAAACATTGTCACACTCAGACTATATGCCAGGAAACATTTACGTGATTGTGGACACAAGCGGTTCTGTGCAGGAAGAACGCCTTGCCCAGCTTTTGTCTCTTTTTTCCGAAATAAAGGAAATGGTCGGAAGTCAAAGCAAAGTAATCTTCTGGGACTCGGATTTACAGAGAATTAATTCTCTTTGCTACGGCATAGAGGACATTCCTCTTGGAAGCAGCACGAATATCGCTCCTGCGCTAACATATACTGCTTCCCGCTATTGCAGGGGAAACGACAGGGTTTTTATCGTCAGCGACTATTTTGACAGCCTTGATGACTGGCTTAGTGAAGTAAAAAAAATCCGCAGCGGTATAGGCTGCTCTTTCTACGGAATTTGCTGGACGAAAAAGAGCGACATAGATTTTTTGAACAAAACAGATTTGCGTTCATTCTGCAATGAGGTTGAGACGCTGTTTGTGGAGTATTGACAACGGTATTTCTGTTGTCAATACGTAAAATTTGACACGGCTTTATTCTATGCTAATATAACTTGAAAAATAGGAGTATCTTATGGTTGTAAATTGTTTGGAAGGTCTTATAGATAGTATTGCTGGTGAGTCAGACATTGATTCTCAGCAACGTTTGCGTCGGCTTGCGGAGCACATGGTTTCTCATTCGTTTTTCTTTCCTAGAGAAATCGTAGATGAGCAGCATAAGAAAATGATTGCAGCCTTAGAGAAAAATGAGCCGCTTCCTGTTCGCTATTCTACTGTTTCTGACTGTTACTGCGACTCAGACGGTAATCTTCTTGAAGCCAAGATTAAGGCTGATTTGTCTAAGACTCCAGGCGTATTTTATCGTTTTAGGGAATCTCGAATTCCTGTCGCAATTGATTCTGATGGAAACCGTTCCGTAAGAAAACTTATAAAGGATTTTACGGGGCATATCATCAGTCAGGGAGCGACCAGCACAATCACTTATGCGACAATATCACATATTTGGGGACAGGCATTCAATCCTTTGTTTTTTACGAGCCTGTGGAATATCGTTATTGTTCCAACATACTGTAACCCGATTCTTGATAAGAATGATGATGTTTCGGAGGATGACGAATTCTCAAAGGAAGTGGCTTATATAAACAAAGTGTATAAAAAAATCTGCTATGAGTACTACAACGTAAAAGAAAAACTGGAGGATTTCAAGAAACTCGGTTTTGATTTGACGCCTTTTGTTTCGTACTGCGACGTTGATTTTTCTTTGGAAGAGCTGCCGTTCTTGCCTAAGGTTACCAAAACTGTAGCGACTCGTGCAACTGTAACTCAGGAGAATCCAGTTCAGCCACATTCAGATACGGATAATCAAGCCGCTGATGAAGATTCGCTTAAACGTGATTTACAGACAATCGGGCTAAAGACTTTTGTGGACTTCTATGAAGCGTTTGCTGATTCTCAATATACTGTAGCGGATATAAAGTCAATGCTTTATACATGTGGCTATTCGCCAAACAGCATTAATACAAAAGCTTCTATGGGTAAACGTATTATAAGAAACGGACAGGGGCAGGAGGCTTTGCAAAGAGTCTTGCAGTCAGGAAGAATTGATGAGACTACCCGCCAGAGAGCGATGGATTTGTTGACTCTGTAAGAAATTATAAGAGGGCGAATGGCGAGTTTTGATAGAAATCTCAGCAAGCTACAGAAGCTGGCCCCGCATCGACTCCATGTTTGTTATGACCGCATTCTTGAAAGACAAATACTTAAAAATTCTTGCAACTGATAAAATCAAGAAGATTCGGGGCGAAATCGATTGTGTCATGCCAGAGGTCTCTGAGCACTACTTGGAATTTGACATGGGCAGCGATTTTAAGACAGCCTCGTTTGTCTTCAAGAATATAGACGTAAAGAGCATGAAAGTCGATTATGAGCTTTCATTGGAACTATCGAGATAAGGAGAACTCAAGATATGTTAGTCGAAAACGGAATCTTAAAAGCTTATGATGTCAACATGAAGAATGTCGTTATCCCTGATGGCGTCCGCGTGATTGCTGGCGATGTCGAAGAAAGCGACAGAAACAAACGCTTGCATGGAATAAAAACTGACGGCGTTTTTTATTTGCCCTTTAACTGCTGCGACTCAATAGAGACTGTCACAATGTCCGATAGCGTGGAAGAAATCGGTGCAAAGGCTTTTGAGCATTGCAAGAACCTTCGGAGCGTAAAATTCTCGAAAAAGCTCAAAAAAATTGGGCTGAGCGCGTTTCTAGGATGCAAAAAGCTTACTGAGATTACGCTTCCAGCTTCAGTATCTGAAATCGAGCAATGGGCTTTTGACCTCAT
>CADCRJ010000178.1 GCA_902803735.1 uncultured Spirochaetaceae bacterium | reverse complement strand
CTGAGTTTGGGGCGAGAGGATTTTTTTGTATTTTCTCAAACCAAGAGAGAACTTTTTGCTTGTACGGCTCAAGATTCATCGTTTCGATGTGCTCAGGCTTGTCTTCTGGCTTTAGCTCGCAACCCGCGTATTTGAGTGCAGAAATGTAAAGCGGCTCGCGGATTCCTTTTTGCCAGAGCAAGTTGGTGCACAAAAGCTTTGCAGGCGTGCTGTCTGCCACAATTTCGCCGTTTTCCATAAGAATGATTCGGTCAACGTTTTTGTACAAAACATCTTCAAGCCTGTGCTCGATTATTATTACCGTTTTTTCCTGATTTTTGTTTATTTCGTCGATTAACGCAATTATTCGTTTTCCAGAAGCCGGGTCCAAGTTTGCAAGTGGCTCGTCGAACAAGAACACTTCCACGTCATCAACAAGAATGCCTGCAAGCGAAACCCGTTGTTTTTGCCCGCCGCTCAAAGCTCCCGGAACAGAATTCAAAATTGATTCCACATTCACGATTTTTGCGGCTTCAAGCACTTTTTCTTTCATCACATCGGTCGGCGTGTTGTCGTTTTCCAAAGCAAAAGCAATATCTTCGGCAACGGTTAGACCAATAAACTGACCGTCGGTGTCCTGCAAGACCGTTCCGATATGCTTCGACATACTAAAAATGCCTTCATCTTTTGGACTCAAGCCACAAACCGAAAGACTTCCGCTGATTTTTCCAGAAAATGATGAAGGAATGAGCCCGTTAATGCACTTTGCGATTGTAGACTTTCCAGAGCCAGACGCCCCGATTATCAGGATTTTTTCACCCTTGTTTATAGTAAGATTTATGTTTTTAAGAGTTGGATTTGCTTGAGTTCTGTATTTAAAAGAAAAATCCTTGAATTCAATGATTGGCGGCATTTCGTAAGTCCATAAAAAAAATTTGGAGCGTTTGTCATTATACAAAAACACCCCAAAAAAGAAAGCCAGTTTTTAATTTTTTTATGCTTCTTATTTCTGCAAAGTTTGCGTTTGCCGAAATGTCACGCTTGAAGCGGTAAAAAAAAGCCCCCGAGTCAAAACGTTCGCAACAAAGCTGGCGGTCGAGTTCGGGGTGCACTATCAATAGAGTGACAGAAATTCAAGCGAATGCTGGGATTCTTTATTCTTCCTCTTTAAGAGAAGAAGATTTTGTTTTTATTTTTGAATAGCCAAATGCAAGCAAAGTTCCGAGAATTGCAACGATTACAAGATTTGTGATTGCAGCCGTAACGCCCTGCACAAAAACTTTGTTCGCAGGCTCTTTGTAAATAAGAATGTCCAAGACTGGAGCCACAAGAATCCATGCGAGCGCGTTTGCTACAATCTGCGTGATGTTGAAAAGCACAATCTGTTTTACACCGAATCCGCCGTTTTCAACAGCATATTTTTTAACGAACAGACCCACCAAAAGACCGAACACTGCATCCGGGAAAACCCATGACCACCAAACGCTTCCGTAAAAAAGTGCATCTCCGAGCGCATGACCTATAAGACCGATTGCAAAGCCTGCTGTTGGCCCAAAAACCACTGCAAAGAATGCAAGAACTGCCGCGCGCACCTGAAGTGCAGTATTTGGAACGAATCCAATCGGAATCTGTACCGTAGTAAGTGCCACGAAAATTGCCGCACCAATACCAATTGCCACAACCTGCCGAATGACTGATTTGTGATTTTTATCTGCCATAAAAAACCTCCAATTTAAAAAGTTCGATTTTAGTAATCGTAAAATAAAGTAAAGATATAAACCTATTAAGTCAATAGGAAAATAGATGTTTTTTTTGCAACTTAATAAACTGTTGTTATTCTAATTGATTTTTTATAAGGAATTTATATAAATTTATTATACCTATCGTAATAGTAGGTAAATAAAAAATGACTGACTGGACAACCAGAGGTTTGAGTAAGAGCGTAGTATGCTTTTGTTCAAACCTTTTTTTGTTTTTAAGGAGGACTATATGAAAAAAAGAATTATTTCAAAAATATTTACAAGTGCTGTATGCTTGCTTACTGTGCTCGGATTTGTTTCTTGCAATAAAAAAGCAGAAGCAAAAAAAGAAATCACGGTAAATATTGGAGATCAGGCGGCTTTCTTTCTCTTTAAGATAGCTGAAGATAGAGGATTTTTTAGAGAGGAATTTGAAAAAGACAATATACATATAAAATCTGAAACATTTGCAAAAATGGGACCTGCAATTATTGAAGCCATGGCTGCAGGAAGCATAGATTTAAGTATTGTCGGTGTATTCCCAACAGTAAACGCGAACAACAATGGAAACGAAATAAAAATTCTTGCAAGCGGAAACTATACGGAAGATGGGTTCAGGGTTTTAGTTGGTCCAGATTCCACTGTTACAAGTGTTTCTCTGCTTGTAGGAAAAAAAGTTGGTGTTCCTCTAGGAACGGCTGAACATCAGATTATTCTGCAACTTTTTCAGAAATATGGTGTAACTGATTCTGTTGAGATTGTAAATCTTTCACAGGCAGATTCTTTAGTAGCTTTGCTGAGTGGCGAGATTGACGCTGCAATTTTTAACAGTGGAACATTGAGCAAGGCTGAAAAAGCTGGCGCAAAAGTAATTGCAACGAATAAAGAGACTGGTCTTGTTGTTAATCCTGTAATTGGTAGAAAGGCATTTGTTGAGGCAAATCCTGAAATTACATCCCGCTTTTTAAAAGTTCTTGATAAAACAGCAACTTGGATTGATTCAAATATTGATGAGACTGTAAAAATTGCAGCTAGAATTAACGGAACAGATGAAGAAGGAATTCGGACAAGCCTTCTGGCACGAGGAAGAAGAATCTCTATAAATGATACATATTTCAAAGGTCCGGTTTCAGATACAATCAATTTTGAAAAAGTGCAGGGGCTTATTAAAGATTCTCTTTCTTATGAAAGTATCGTAGATACTTCTTATTTTAAGAACGCAGGAATAAATCACGACTAAAAATAGGAATTAAAATTATGTCAAAAACAGGTTCATTTATAAAAGAATTGTATTGTCCAAAATGTTCAAGGGTATACAGCAAGGATGAAATTCAGCATCTTTGTGAATGTGGTTCTCCGCTTCTTGTTCGTTATGATCTTGAACGTGCAAAAAAGGAATTAAATAAAAATGATTTAATAAAGCGCAGTCCTTCTCTATGGCGTTATAAGGAATTGCTACCGGTTGAGGATGACGAAAATATTGTTTCTCTGGGAGAAGGTTTTACACCAATCATACAGCTGAATGCTGCTGGAAAAAAATTAGGACTGAGCAACCTTTATTTGAAGGATGAAGGAATTATTCCAACTGGAACATTCAAAGCACGTGGTGCTGCGGTTGGCGTTTCAAAGGCAAAGGAGCTTGGTGTTAAGACTATTACAATGCCGACCAACGGCAATGCTGGTGCTGCATGGTCAATTTACAGTGCAAAAGCTGGCATTCAGGCTGTAATTGTTATGCCGGAAGATGCCGCAAAAATTACAAGAAATGAATGTAAGGCAGCGGGTGCAGATTTGTATCTTGTAAAAGGTCTTATCAGCGATGCAGGAAAAATAGTTGGACGCTCTATTCAGAAAAACGGATGGTATGACGCTTCGACTTTAAAAGAGCCTTACAGAATTGAAGGCAAAAAGACCATGGGACTTGAAATTGCCGAACAGTTTAACTGGAATGTTCCAGACGTAATTCTTTATCCAACCGGTGGTGGGGTAGGAATCATCGGTATTTATAAGGCATTAAAAGAACTTCAGAAAATAGGCTGGATTGGTGAAAAACTTCCAAAATTGGTTGCCGTTCAGGCAGCTGGCTGTTCCCCAATTGTAAAAGCGTTTAATGAAAAGAAAACTGAATCTGAATTCCATAAAGACTCAAAGACTGTTGCCTTTGGTATTAATGTGCCTAAAGCACTTGGAGATTTCCTTGTCCTTGATGCAATTTATAAAACTGGCGGAACAGCGGTTTCCGTAACTGATGAAGAAATTTTATCTAGTGTTACAGAACTTGCTAAGCTGGATGGAGTTTTTGCCTGTCCTGAAGGAGCCTCATTGTATGCTGCAATCCGAAAGCTCAAGAATGAGGGATTTGTTCATGCAGATGATAAGATTGTACTTCTGAACACGGGAGCTGGAATAAAATATCCTGATACAATTACTAGCAAAACTCCTTATGTTGAGTTGAACGCCACATTATAAATGAAGTTTGAAGGAAAAACGAAAAAGTGAAATACAAAAGAATAATTCACATAAGTTCCATAATATTTGTTGGAATATTACTGATAATGTGGGAATATGCTGTGTACAGCAAAAAACTGAGTGCAGTTCTTCTTCCTCCTCCTTCTGAAATATTTGAAGTTTTGAAAAGACAATTTATTTTGGGAACATTATTACGTCATATAAAGGCAAGTTTTACAAGAGTTATGCTTGGTTATTTCTTTGGTTCATTAAGCGGAATTGTTTTGGGATTTGTTTTATATGCATTTCCAAAACTTTCTGCTTTTGTTCAGTTCCCGCTTGGACTGATAAGGCCAATTCCTTCTATGGCTTTATTCCCAATTTTTATTTTATGGTTGGGAATAGGGGAAATATCAAAAATTGTTGTAATTGCATTTGTCGCTTTTTGGCCTGTTTTTCTTAATACAGAAGAGGGTGTAAGACAGACAGATAAAAATCTTGTTGAGCTTTCACAGGTATTAAAGAAAAAAAGGATTAAAAAAATTACATCAATCATAATTCCTTCAAGTATTCCGTATATTTTTTCAGGTCTAAGACTTGGAATTTCAAGGGCTTGGGGTGGAGTAGTTGTTGCAGAGATGCTTGCCGCAAGTTCTGGAATAGGCTTTTTGATTGAATATTCGCGGGAAATGTCACAGTCCGCCGTAATGTTTATGAGCGTAATTGTAATTGCTGTTATAGGATTTGGAATAGATGTAATTCTGAAATTTAGCCAGAAAAAAATTTGTTTTTGGTCTAAGGAATTGTAATTATGGAAAAATTTGTATCAATAAACAATGTAAAAAAAACTTTTTTAATTGGCAACAAAGAGCTTGAAGTTCTTCATGATATTAAATTTGACATAAAGCAAGGCGAGTTTATTTCCATTGTAGGTCAAAGCGGGTGTGGCAAAAGTACTTTAGTAAGGCTCATTGCTGGTCTGGAATTTCCTTCTGCTGGAAGTGTAAAAATTGATGATGCCGAGGTAAAAGAGACTTCTCTGGATGTCGGAGTCTTATTTCAGGAATCGCGTTTGTTTCCTTGGTATAGTGTTGAGCAGAACATTGCATACGGTTTTCAGAGCGGAGTGTCAAAAGAATATAAAAAAAATCATATAAAAGAATTGATTGATTTAGTTGGATTGCATGGGTTTGAAAAAGCAATTCCGAATCAGCTTTCAGGTGGTATGCAAAAAAGAGTTGCTATTGCTCGTACGCTTGCAGGTAATCCAAAGGTTCTTTTGTTGGATGAACCTTTAGGTGCTCTTGACGCATTTACAAAAATCAAGCTCCAGAAAGAACTTCTTGATATTTCAAAGGAAAAAGAAATTACGACTATTTTAGTAACGCATGATATTGACGAGGCTATTTATATGGGAGACAGGGTAATTGTTATGTCTCCAAAACCTGGTATTGTAAAGAATATTTTTAATATTGAGTTGCAGAGTGATAGAAGCAGGACATCTGCAGAATTTGATAAATATCGAAAAAAAATATATGAAGAATTTTTTGATGATACTGAACATCAACCAGAGTTTTTTATTTAATATTGCTCTGATTGATGTTCAATTGAAAAAAATTTCTATGCTATTGAAGCCCTGTCTTTTGACATAGCTTCATAAGTTAAATCTTTTATAATTTCGCTGGCAATAATCAGTCCCGCGACAGATGGAACAAAGGCATTGCTTCCAGAAATGTCACGGCGTTCCGTACATTTGTGTTTTGTGCCAGGTGGGCAGATACAGTGAGAACGGCAACTGATAGCCATATCCTCAATAGGGCGAAGAACTTTTTCTGTGGAATAAACAACTTTTACGTCTGTAATATTGCGTTTTTTGCATTCTTGACGCATTACACGGGCAAGCGGGCATACGGAAGTTTGGGAAATATCAGCCACCTTAAACTGAGTCGGATCCATTTTGTTTCCGGCACCCATGCTGGAAATTATTTTTGTTCCAGCTTCCTTTGCCTGCAAAATCAGATTAAGTTTTGCCGTAACTGTATCAACAGCATCAACTACATAATCGTATTTTGTGAAATCAAACAATTCTCTGGTTTCAGGCAAATAAAAACACTTATGAACATTTACTTCTACATTTGGGTTAATATCAAGAATTCTCTCTTTCATAACATCAACCTTATATTTGCCAACGCTTGAGCGTGTAGCAATAATCTGCCTGTTCAAATTTGTTAGACAAACTTTGTCGTCATCTATAATGTCGATATGCTGAATTCCAGAACGGACTAAGGCTTCGACTGTATAGCCGCCAACGCCACCGATTCCAAAGACTGCAATATGGGCATTATTCAAAATATTCATGGCATCTTTGCCGACAATTAATTCTGTTCGTGAAAACTGGTTTAACATCCTAATTCCTCGTGTTTTGCTCTCATTGCAAGAATGCAGTCCTGAATAACATCGTTTAACTCTTCTTCCATAAGCTGTGCCCCAACCTTGATTACTTCTCGGTTACAGCCAGCTGCAAAATTCAGGGCTTTAAACTTTTTTGTTACTGATTTTACTTCCATGTCGCTTACAGATTTGCTGGGACGAGCCATTGCACATGCAAAAATCAATCCGGTAAGTTCATCGACTGTGTATAGGACTTTTTCCATTTTATGCTCAGGCTTTATATCAACAGTAATGTTCCAGCCATGACTCTGAACCGCATGAATGATTTTGTCATCTATCCATGCGTAGTTTGCTTTTTCTGTTTTAAATATTTCTACGCATTTTGTACAATGATTATCAGGTGCAACTTCAAAATCAATATCGTGAAGTATTCCAATGCTTTCCCAGTAATCAGCATTCTCGCCGTATTTTTCTGCAAAATAACGCATTGTAACGCCCACGGTTTTGCAGTGACGGAGCAGCGTTTCACCTTTTACATATTTTTGTAACAATTCAAAAGCTATTTTGGGATCCATCTTTTTTTCCTATTAATTTAATAGGAAATTATAGCAGATAAATCGTTTCTGTTCTACATCTTTTAATTTGATACTGGCTTAGTTTGTTTTGTATTATAATTGTTGCCGTATGGAATGTAAAAACGTCTTTGATTTTTCTTGATTTTTCTCTATACTATGAGCACTTTAGTTTTTCAGAAAAGGAATAGCGGATGAGTTCTTCAAAATATGGTCGCCGTGTCGTTGTAACTGGCGGTGGAATGGTAAGCGCGTTAGGAAATGATTGGGCATCTGCATTGAAAAGTTTAAAAGCGTGTAAGAATTTTGTCAGATATATGCCAGAATGGGCGGAAAAATACCCGCTAATGAATACAAGGGTTGCAGTTCCAGTTGATTTTGAGTTTGATGCAGACAAATACTCCAGAAAAAAAGTGCGCGGAATGGGAAGAGTCGCACAGCTTGCCTTGGTTGCGACGGATCAAGCCCTTGCTGATGCAGGTCTTATTGATGACCCGATTCTGCATAGCGGACGTATGGGAATTGCCTATGGTTCATCGATGGGCAGCGTTTTGCCTCTCATGGACTATTTT
>CADCRJ010000177.1 GCA_902803735.1 uncultured Spirochaetaceae bacterium | reverse complement strand
GTGACTGGGCGCGTGAGTGGGGCGACAAAATTTACGATTTGAATGACGGTGTTGTATCGAGTGCCGCAGGAATTTGATAGGAGCCGCTGATGAGTTATTTACAGGAACGAAAAATTGTTACGCGAGAAAAACGAGTTTTCTCGCTTAGTCATTTTAACGGTACGGCTGAACAGCTTGCAGGCGAAATACAAGGAGACATAAGGCAGCGACAGAGAACCTTCATGCAGGTTCACAAGGATGAAGTGATTAAAGCTGTGCAAGTTCTTTCTAGCATCCGGGATATAGCTGTAATCGTGCACGGCGTTGCGGGGTGCTCAGCCGCTGGTCTTGGCTTTTTTCTTAATGGTAGCGGAGGCGTATATTCCACAAATCTGGAGGAGCGCGACACCATATTGGGAAGTGATGAAAAACTTCGCGACGCCGTTACAAAAGCTTACCGGGAGAAACATCCGGCTGCGATTTTTATCGTAAGCACTCCTGTAGTTGCAATCAATAACGATGACATAAATTCTGTCATTCTGGAGCTGGAGGATGAGCTGAACATTCCTATCATCTCTGTTTATACCGACGGCTTTAAGACAAAGACCGCTGAAACTGGAAGCGACATTGTTCTACACGGCTTGCTGAAGTATCTCGTGCAGAATTCAGGTGAAGATGAGCCTGCTTCCGAAAAAACTAGCTCACCACTTGTTAACGTTATCTCCGTGAGCGAGAGCAAAACCGACGTAGAAGCCGTGGCTAAACTTTTGCAAGCCATTGGAGTAAAGGCAAACGTTTTACCGCGTTTTGCATCCGTAAAAGACATAAAGGCCGCACGGTATGCGGTTGCAACCGTTGTGCTGAATGCAGATGAGGGGCTGTATTTTGCACAGGAGCTTGAATCATCATTCTCAGTTCCTTTTATTCGGACATCTTCCCCAATCGGCGGGCGTGGCACGGAATCCTTTATTATTGCCGTAGCCCGTGCGTTGGGGCTAGAAGAAAAAGCCTCCGAAATCCTGCAAAAAGAACGGGCAGTTTTTGAGAAAAAAATTGTTGAAAAACCATTGTCTGGAAAAACAGTATTTCTTGAAGCCTTCGCAAGCCATTTAGCTGAGTACACGGAGCTTGTTGCAAATCTCGGAGGCACAGTTGAAGCTGTGGCCGTTCCTTCCGTCAATACAGAAAACCGTGCTGTTATACAGCGGCTTGCAAAACAACATCCGCTTCTTCCGATTATCGTTGGAACTGGCCAGCAGTTTGAGAAAGCGAACGCGCTTTCAAAAAAACATTTTGATTACTATGTGAGCGAGAACGGACAGGTCGCCTTTGCTTCTGAACATGGAGCAATCCCGCTCTCGCTAAAAGGACTTGGACACTACGGCTATAGCGGAGCTTCAGAAATCGCTGCCGCATTTGCAAGTGCCGTAAGCTATCAGTCTGAGCCTGTTTATATGCAAGCATGGCTAAAACGAAGCGGAAGCTGGTACGTAAAGCAGGAGGTAAACTAAATGCAGCAGATTTTATATCTACCAAGAAATGGCTGTGCATTGCACGGTTCATTGCAAACTCTTCTTGGCTTAAAAGGCGTTGTTCCTGTAGTACACGGAACGGCAGGCTGCGCATACCAGAACTATCTTGCCGCACATTCGGGAGCGGCGGGAGAAAACTCCCTTTATGCGGAGGCTGTTCCAGGAACGGCCATGCAGGAGAGGCACATCATATTTGGCGGAGCCTCCCGTCTTAGAGAGCAGATTAAGAACGTCGTAAAAGTAGTAGAAGGCACGCTCTACGTTGTGTTGAACAGCTGCCCATCAGCAATGGTTGGTGATGATGTTGATGCAATGTGCCGTGAAGCTCAAGAGCAAGGAACTCTGGTCGTGGACTCTCTGTCCGCAGGCTTTCATGGCGACGTGCACTACGGTTACGGTAAAGTTCTTTCTGATTTGTTCGGTTCATTGGAAAAAATCCTCGGATTGAATCCAGCTCTGGAAGGCGAGCAGGCAAGCAAAGCTGATTTTCCTGTAGTAAATGTTTTTGGCATCCTCCCCAAACGAGACGTTTACTACAAAGGAGATATTGCTGAGATTGCACGCTTGCTTTCAGGGGCAAATCTTTATGCGAACACGTTCTTCAATGCTGAGGCGGCTCTTCCACAGCTTGCGAGGGCAAAAAATGCCGCTCTCAGTATTGTTTTTGGACGTTGGGGACTCGAAGCGGCTCAAAAGCTAGAGTCCCTTTATGGAGTTCCGTATCTGCAACTGGAATCTGTACCTATAGGAATAGAAGCGAGCAAAGAATTTCTTATCGCCGTTGCAGAAAAACTTGCTTTTTCTCAAGAGCAACATTCATCCCTTGAAGAATTCCTGGAACGCGAAGCAAAAAGATACCGTTACTATCTTTCTTCGCTTACAGAAATCCTTTATGAGCTTCATGCTGGGCGAAAAGTTGCCATTGTCGCTGATGAAAGCCGTGTACGAAGCTATGAGAGGTTCTTGCGGGAGACTTTCGGGGCTAAAGTGCAGACAGCCGTCATAACGGACTTCTTTGCGACGGAGACAGATACAGAGGACGATGAACGCAAAAAACTCGGCGGCATTGCAGAAAACCTGTATTTTACTCAGGACAGCTCTGAGATAAACCGTCTGCTTTCCTTCGATGAATCTGACGTGATTCTTGCAAGCTCTCTTGAAGCATCTGCCGCAGAGAACCGAGAAACTCCGCTTTTACCAGTAAGCTACCCAATAGCAGGTTTTGCCGCGCTTACTAAAACCCATGTAGGAATAAACGGCGCGCTTACTCTTGCGGAGGAATATGTACAATCACTTTATAAGAAAAATGGAAACAGAATATGAAAAAGATAATGTTGATTTTGTTGACCATATTACTTGCTTCATGCACGGAGAAAGGTTCTAAAAAGGTCAGCGAATTAAAAGAAGTGAATGTTGGCTATGTTGACGTTACAGGAAGCGGACTTTTGAGCGACACAACAGGAATTGCGCGCGACAAAGGCTTTTTTGATGAAGAATTTGCAAAAATCGGGGTAAAACTCAATTTGATTCCTATGACAGGGGCCGGTCCTGCCATAAATGAGGCACTTGCCAGCGGAAGCCTAGACTTGGGAACGCTCGGCGACGTTCCAGCCGTATTGGGCAAAGCAAACGGAGTAGACACAAAAATTATTTCTTTCAGCGATTTGAGCGGAGGAGCTTCAGTCATTGCGGGCAAGGGAACGCCGTATAAATCCATCCTTGATTTGAAAGGCAAAACAATTGCGACTCAGCGAGGAGCGTTCATGCACCGTGCTCTGGCTAACCTTCTCGCGGAGGCAGGGCTTACATTCAATGACATCAATTTTGTGAACGTAAATGCACAGACTGCTTCTGAAATGCTCGTCACAGGAAATGTAGATGCCTGTGTAGTTGGCGGCGTTACGCTTACGCGCTTGTATGAGCAGGGATACAACATCGTTGTAGATTATCGCGGAAATCCACTTCTGGTTACAGGCGGAGCAACCATTGCACGCACAAAATTCATTGAGGAGAATCCAACCATCGTGCAGGCTTTTGTTACGGCTCTGGCACGTGCTCGTAAATATGCGGTAGAAAACCGGGACGCATTAAAAGACCAGTGGAAATCAACAGGCGAGTCAGGAGACTCTTACGAGTATTTGTACCCGGAGCATAACAATTACCCCGTAATCGCACAGACACAGGAATCTTTCAAAAACTTTCAGAATACGCTGCAATTCTTGCTTGATTACAATCTGATTACAGAAGACAGAAAATTTTCTCTGGAAGACTGGTATGACGGACGCTTTGCAGAAAAAGCCCTTAAAGAAATAGAAAAATAGAAAACAAGGAGCACTATACGATGTCAAAAAAAGATGAGCTTTACAAAGAATTGGAGTACAAAATCCGAATCGAGCAAGAAGGAATAAATGTCCTTGCAAAGGATTTTGAGAATCTTGCCCTTGGAACTGAATATTTGGAAAAAGTCCATATAGACCCTGAAAAACTTACCTCTTTTAAGCCAGGAACTCTGCTTCCTGCCTGCATCTACACTCCTCACGGACTTTCTTTCGGTTTTGACTGGAACGGAAAATCACCTTTCACAATTAAAGAAGAGGACGGCGTGTTTTATTTAAAAGAGAGGGGAGTGAATATTTTCCCGCTCTCGTTCAAAAAACGCCCTAAATTCTATAGCGAGACAACATCAGACGGAGTTCCGATGCGCTGGATTGCAAACTATACGAGCAACAACACAGTCCGCGTCACTTACAGTAACCAGTGCTGCTTGCAGGACAAAGGTCTTGACTGCAAATTCTGTCACGGAGACCCAGCAAGAAACCACAACGGAACCTCAGACCAGATGAAAAATCCTCGGCAGATTGGCGAAACTTACAAACGGGCGATTGATCTTGATGGAGCTGTTCATTTCCAGCTGACCGGCGGCTTTATTCCTGAACGCCGCGAAGTTGAGTATTATCTTGACATAGCGGAAGCCCTTCGGGATGCAACCGGCCTTGAGAATTTCCATGCGAATGCCTGTGTCGGCTCACCTCTTGACTTTACAGTTTTTGATAAATACAAAGAAGTTGGCTTTGAGACAATCGCCAGCAATCTGGAAATCTGGGACGAAGGAATCTTTAAGGCAATCTGCCCTGGAAAAGAACAGGAATGTGGTGGCTACAAGCATTGGGTTGAAGGACTTGTTTACGCTGCAAAAGTTTTTGGCCATGGTAATGTCGGCTCAAACTTTGTCGCAGGCCTTGAACCTAAAGACAGCCTGCTTGAAGGCGTAAGCTACTTGTCAGAGAATGGAGTCGTTCCGTCTGCTGGCGTACTGCGTCCGATTCCCGGCTCTGGCTTGTGGGGGCACCGCGGCCCGACCGTTGACTGGCATATAAACCTTGGCTACGAAATGTACAAGATTTATGAGCAGAATCACTTTACATGGGATAATTTGTGGCACGTAACGCCTAGCGACAGCGGTCTTGCGCAGGATGTTTACCGCATTGAGAAAGGCTTGTTGTAAGGAGGATTATATGTCAGAAAGTAAATTCTACACGGCGGCCATAGTCGGCGCGCTTCCAGTTGAGATAGCTTATCTTTCTAAATATTTGGCGGAGCAGCCGGACTGGAAATCCGTCTCAGAAAATGAATATGTCAACGAGCCGCTGAAAATTCGGCTTGTTGTGTGGGTTATTGGAGCAGGAAAAGTAAATGCTGCGTTTGGTACGGCGGACCTCATATCTGCCTTCAAGCCGGACATCATTATTAATGTGGGAATTGCAGGCGGATTTGTAAAAGGAGCTAGAAGAGGCGACGTTGCGATTGGAAAATCCTATGCTCAGGTTGACCATAAGCCATATTTTAAGGACCATCTGCCCGTCTTGAACGATGCACCTGCGGAACTCGTGAGAAACGCAATTCTTGCAGCTTCTGAGCTTGGAATCTCTGCAACTTCTGGCGTGATTGCAACAGGAGACTTTTTTCTGCATGACTCTAAGCAAAAAGAAGCCATCGCTGCGGAATTTAACCCAGTAGCCTTTGACATGGAATCTGCCGCGATTTGTCAGGTAGCCTCCGCAAAGGGAATTGGCTTTATGTCGATACGCACATTCTCGGATTTTGCAGACGATGATGCAGGAAACGTTGCGACGAAGACGCGCAATGAGATTATTCAGAAAACCGTAACAATCGAGCATACGCCTGTTATCATTGCTGTAGAAGCAATAAAAAAGACAAGAGCGGCATAAGTGTTCTATAAAAGTTTACGGTGCAAATATGAGCCTGGATAAAACTTGTGCTTTTTCCGTGCGGATAAGCTCCTCCTAATTAAAACTTCTGCCAATTCCGTGTAGAAAAAGCCCAACTGAGCAAAACTTGCGCTTATTCCGTGAGAATAAAGCTCGCCTAGGTAAAAGTTGTGTCTGTTCCGTAAGAAATAGTCCTCCTTAGAAAAAACTTGAGCCTATTCCGCACGGAATAGGCTCTCTTTATTCAAAAGTGAGCATGTGCAAAATGCCGATTGCTCAAAATAACCAAAAGTGAGCATCGGCAGAATGCCGAACCTGCCAAATGCTCAAAAGTGAGCATCGGCAAAATGAAAAGCCCGTCCTAAGCTCAGGTCGGGCTTTTTCGTCAGGAAAACAAGTTTATTCAGAGCCGTTTACGTTTAGCCAGCTAAATATTGTAATCGTCCTGCACCGTAAAGGCTGTTCTTGCAAGAATTCGCTTTGAAATCTCCTCTGCGCTCAGAGTCTCATCGATTCTTTGCCACCACGGCTTTTTGCTGCGTTCGTCGCGATGTACGGCGAGTCGGGAATCCAGCGCGAGAAGAACGACAAGGCCCGCCTCAAAGAGATGTGTCACGGTCGTAACGTAATCCTCGCTCGAAGACGGAACGTAGCGGTAAGTGTGTCGTCCGGCGTTGAAAAGCCGTTTTTCTACGGTGGCCAAGAGTTCTTCGTTCACGCCGTCCTTTCCGAGCACGAATTCTACAACGAGCGGATTCTGGATTTTTAGGGTCGCACGGCGTTTTCTCGTCACTTCGCCATTGCTTTCGTCACTCAGCGCGCTTGATTTTGCAACGTGCGTCACAACGCCGCAGGCTGCGGTCATGTTCGAGATTCTGTCGATTAAAATCAACTCGCCGAGCGTGCGGTTTTTGTTAAAGTCGTCAACGACAACAGGTTCCGTAAAAGACAAATCAACGCTTGCAATCTCGTTTTTCTGAAGTTCCGATTTCTGCGTGTGTGCGCCAGTGTTCACGTCAACGGCATAGTGAATCTTCGTGACGATTCCTGGAATCTGCTTGGTTCCGAGCTTAACAAAAAAATTCTTGCCGTTCTCAAGGCTCGCGTCGTCCATCCAGAGGAGTGTCGCAGTCACGCGGTCGCTTACAGGAATCTGCAAGTTTTTTGAAAGAACGCATCCGCGGCTCACGTCAACTTCGCGGTCAAGAACGAGATTTACCGCCTGCCCGCGTTCCGCGCTCTGAACGTCATCAAATCCTCGCACGATGCGTTTTACGTGGGCGGTCTCGCCGCTCGGAAGAGCAGTCACTTCGTCGCCAACACAAACTTTGCCCGATTCAATCTGCCCCATGAATCCGCGGAAGTTGTGGT
>CADCRJ010000176.1 GCA_902803735.1 uncultured Spirochaetaceae bacterium | reverse complement strand
CGACCTGTCGCTTTGAGGATTTCCGAAAATATCGCGCTCTGGGTCCCATTGCACTCTTATTTCCGATTCCTTCACCTGCGTTTTCCACTCTTCCTCCGAGGCGAATACATTCGGATTGTATTTTGATTCAACCGCATTTTTGCAAAGATAATCGAACGCGCTCCGTTTTATATCAATGCCCAAAATCCGCTCCTGATTTTCTTTCGTTCCCCAGCCGCTTCTGTACATCATCCACAAAAACGACGGCTTTATCCAAGTCATTCTTTTTGTATTGAAACTGCTTCCGAACGTCCCGAGCCTCAACGCCTCGTCAGCGATTTTGTCGTTGTACGCCTGATACACACGAATGCTTTCTTCATTAAATACGGCTCTTATTCTATTAACATTACTTGCTTCCATATATGATTCTCCTTTTCCTGACCACATTTGCCAGTCGTAAAAAAATATAAAGGAAAAGGCTTGATGAAACAACTTCCTGTTGAGACATTTTGTCCTTTTGCCTTTTGGCTCGTGATGATATTCTGTCACAAGTTCTCATCTGTTTTGTGGGACGAAAAACATTTTGTCATTGCCACCTTTTGGCTTTTTGCTTGTAACAACATTTTGTCACGAGCTTTGCATGGAAAAGGGGAGTGAATCACATTTTGTCACATGTCCACAATAAAATTGGGGAATGTTCAAAATGAAAATGTTGAAGAAGTTATGAAAACTAAAAATCAAAAAGAATGCTTGTCTCAGTTTGTAAATTAAACAAATGAGTTATCTAACCGATAAATCGTTTGTTGATATAATTAATGGAGATATATATGAATAATCAATTAGAACTATCAAACGGTCTTCAACAATGCTTTGGAATATCTTTTACAAAGTTGAACCAGCCTGTTAGCAATTCAATTCAAATTGATGAAGATCTATATAAAACAATAGAACAAACTCTTCATAATGAATTTGGTGATAATAGTATTGCCTTAAAAATGTCTATTGATGCAGACAAGTACAGAAAATATTACGATGGTACATATTCATCGATGGTCAATGATTCTGTATCAAAAATAAAGCATGAAGGTTTTGAAGGAGTTGATTTAATAAATCTTGCAAAAAATATTTATGACGGAGTAAACAAAAATATAGCGCAAAATGTTTTACAAATATATAACCAGAATTTACTGAAAATCTTTGAAGATGTGAATAATTTTCAACAAGAAATGATAGACGTTATTATTGCAGAGCATATTGCGGAAATTGAATCTTATAAAATGTTTTATGAGGATTTGCAGGAAGATATTTCAGATATAATGATAAGTCCTGTTAGAAGAATGTCATATCTCAATAAAATAATAAATAATAAAACCGAAATCTATAAAAATTTTGTATTCCTACTAGATAGGCTAAAACACTTTGCTGATACAACGAATAGTTGTTATCAGTGGACTCCGACAGAAAATGAATTAAGAAATTCACTATTAAAAGTAAGTTTTTTGATAAAACTGAATATGAATAATTGTATCTATGAATATGTATTGGCAGGTGATTATACAAAATCTCCAAAAGAAAAAATTATGATACGTTGTAGAAATATGGAGAAAAAGTTAATATCTACGTTAGCATTACTACGACAAAAGTATAATAATATTTTTAGTAACTTAAATGGTTGGTTGTACGGTTTTTTCTCCAACGGATTTCTTGTAACAGATGGGCTGAATAAATTTGATGAAAACACATTGCTTTTGGATTATTCAGAATTAGATAATTTACAAAAAAATATCAAGAATAATCTTGAAAATGTTACATTAATTAAAAAATGATGTCCGCTCAGACTGTAAAGGAGGTGTTACTATGTGCGATGTTGTTGAAAAGATTGTAAACAAAGGAATTGAACAAGGCATTGAGCAAGGAAAAGAAGAAATCATAAGAAAAATGCTTGACGCAAATTTTGCCACGGAGCAGCAGATAGCAGACCTCTTGAAAATCTCGGTTTCTCAAGTGCAGAAAATCGCACACAGAGTGCCTGACATGGACTAGCAGCTGCGGCGTATTACACAGGGCGGTTACAATCTCGCCCTGTTTTTTAAGTGTTCATTTATTTCAGAATGATAGACAGAGAAGTGCCGTCAAAGCAGTTTCCCCAGCCATTCTTTTCGCTGAAAGAACTGAATTCAACTTTGTGATAATCGGGCAGAGAAATCCTGTTTTCAGTAAGAATCTTCTCTGCTTCTTCTATTATGGCGTACCCCTCTGAGCCGTCGCCAATACCAGTTCCTTCATAAGCCATACAGAAATCAAAAGGCTTTCTAATCATTTGAGCAAACTCATCGTTTGACTCATCT
>CADCRJ010000175.1 GCA_902803735.1 uncultured Spirochaetaceae bacterium | reverse complement strand
GCTGCTGATATGGCACTTGGTTGTTCAAGCAATACTATGCTGCACCTGCCGGCAATTGCCCACGAAGCAGGTCTTAGCATTGACCTTCACATGGTAAATGAGATTTCTAACAGAACTCCAAACCTCTGTCACCTGGCTCCTGCCGGTCACACTTTTATGTGCGAGCTTGACGATGCAGGTGGTGTACAGGCTGTTCTTGCAGAGCTTGCAAAGAAAAATCTTATCAATACAAGCCTTATGACAGTTACAGGTAAGACAATTGCTGAAAATATAAAGGGAGTTAAGAATCGCAATCCTGAGATTCTAAGACCTATCGAAAATCCTTATTCCGATAATGGAGGAATTGCGATTTTGTTCGGAAACCTTGCACCAAACGGAACTGTTGTAAAACGTTCTGCGTGTGCAAAGGAGCTTATGCTTCATACAGGACCTGCTCGCGTATTCAATGATGAGAGCGAGGCTATGGAAGCCGTTCAGAAAGCACAGATTAAGCCTGGCGATGTAGTAGTAATCCGCTACGAGGGACCTAAAGGTGGACCTGGAATGCGAGAGATGCTTGCGGTAACAGCAGCTCTTGCTGGACAGGGATTGGACAAGCAGGTTGCTCTTATTACGGACGGTCGCTTCTCAGGAGCTACCCGCGGTGCTTCTCTGGGACATTGTTCGCCAGAGGCTGCTGTAGGTGGTCCTATCGCCCTTGTTGAGGAAGGCGACAAAATTACTCTCGATATTAACAATTACAAGATTCATCTTGACGTAAGCGATGAAGAGCTTGCTGCCCGCCGTGCTAAATGGCAGGCTCCAGCACCAAAGGTTACAACTGGTTACCTTGCTCGCTATGCAAAGCTTGTTTCAAGTGCTGATAAGGGTGCAATTCTTCAGTAGAACAAAGATTTTATAAGAAAGAGTGCCGAGTTTTTGCTAAAATGCTAAAAACTCGGCATTTGTAATTAGGGGGAAATCTTTATGATGTCAAATTCATTCTCATCTTGGACGGAATATGATAACTGGCTTGTCCAGAATTATGATAAATATTCAATTTGTAAGATTGATGAGTCTGATGGCAAAATTACCGCAGAGTATTGTGAAAAATCTGAATTTCCAAAAATAAAAGAAGAATATGAACGCAAAAAATCATAACTTACTGTGTAAAAATCAGTTTTTTTACTTCCATTGTAATTAAAAAATTTGTATACTATTTCTTATGTCAATAATCGAACTCAAAAATGTTACAAAAATTTATCAAATGGATAAAGTTCAGCTAAAAGCTGTTGATAATGTTTCTTTTACGATAGAGAAGGGTGATTTTGCCTCTATTTCTGGTCCTTCAGGTTCTGGAAAGTCAACTTTGCTTAATTTGATTGGACTTATAGATTTGCCTTCATCAGGTTCGATTTTGCTTAACGGAACTGATGTTTACTCTTCAATGAACTTGGAAAAAAGCAAAAAAGTTCCTCTTGCAATAGATTCAAAACTTACGGAGCTGAGACGTACCCACTTAGGTTTTATTTTTCAGACTTTTAATCTTATTCCTGTTCTCAATGTACGTGAGAATATTGAGCTTCCTCTTGAGCTTGGAAAATCTCATGCAAACGATACAATGTCGGCTTCAGAAAAGAAAGACTGGATTGATTTCCTTATCAAAACTGTTGGTTTGTCTGAATGGAGCGACCATAAGCCTTCGGAGCTTTCCGGTGGTCAGCGTCAACGCGTTGCAATTGCCAGGGCTCTTGTGACTAAGGCTCCTATTATCCTTGCAGATGAGCCGACCGCAAACCTTGACTCAAAAAACGGTGACCAAATTCTTGAGCTTATGAAAAAAATCAATGAAGAACTAAAAACTACTTTCATATTTTCAACACATGATGCGAAAATTGTTTCTATGTCAAATCATGTTATAAAAATTCGTGATGGTGCGATTGTAGCTTAACTAAAAAGGGGCAAGTCTTGTGCGACTGCCCCTTTTGTTTTGTTACTATCCTGAAACTACGACTCAAGCATTTGCAATGCAAGCATTTGCTATGTGCTGACCAATTTTTACACGATATTCGCAACCGTTTGCGGTTCCTTGCTCTATCTCTGGCAAAAGTTTTATTTTGTCTTTTTTTATAAGCAATACAATTGTAGACCCATGTAGGTCAAAATAACCTTTTTCCTCACCTTTCTTAAAGTCGTAGTCTTCATGGTGATTTTTGATTCCGCCTACACTGAATGCCCCGACTTCAATCTGAGCTACATCGCCAAAATGCTTTGTGCTGAGTATTGCCCAAGAGCGCCTGTTCTTGGTGTACACACGGTATTTCTCGCATGGTAAAGGCTGAACGCTGTAAAGTTTACCTTCTATATAGTGATTTTTCCCTATTGCTCCATCATCAATATAGCAGTAACGGTGATAATCTGTTGCGCATAGTCTAAAAACAAGGCAGAGTCCGTCTGAGTACGACGCTTCCAGTTCTTTGTTTTGTAAAAAGTCTGAAATCGTGTAATCAGCACCTTTTATATGAAACGAACTTTCTTTCGTGATGTTATAGACACTGAGCAGACTGTCACATGGGCTTATAAAGTGCTGTTCGTCCTTGTCAAATGTGATTTCTTTTTTTCTTGTAAAGAAATCGTTGAAAGAACGGTATTTCTGTCCTTTGAACTCATCCATCGGAATCTGATTTTTTTTGATGAATGAATCTATCATTCCATGAGAAAGAGGAGAGCGCAAAAAAGCCCCAAGCAGTTTAGGGACTTTTATGAACAACATGAACTCTAGTAAAGCTCGTCCTGCTTTTGAACCATATAAAAAAACTGTAGAAGAATCGTTTGTGCTCATTTTGTTATAATAAGGAAAACAAGCTCTGTAAGCCCGATAATGATTAAGATAATTTTTCCGCCCCAAGACGGTTTTATGATTCTAAACGGAGTTATGAACGAAATTCCCATTGCAGCAAGAACTGCCAATGCCCAGAAACTTAAATTCCTATTGAGAAAAAGACAGAGAAGATAAACTAGCGGCAATATAAGCGCAGCTGAGGTTACAGGTAGTCCCCTGTATTCATGTCTCTCGTCTTTTGTCTCGTTCTGGCGATTTGCTTCATCGACATTGAAATATGAAAGGCGGATGAGTGCACATAACTGGTATATCGCACAGATACAAATTGCAAGTCTGTGTCCACCATCAATAGTATATACAAAAAGAGCCGGAAGCACGCCATAGCAAATTAAATCACACATTGAATCAATCTGTATTCCAAAAGATTTTTCATCTGCTGTGCGGTTTTTCTTTGTTGATGCCACTTTGCCATCGAACATGTCAAGAATTCCTGCTATCATAAGGCATAAAAGAGCTGCCTTATAGTTGCCTTTTATTATTAAATTCATTCCTGCACAAGCTATGAGCATTGCGATGTATGTCATTATAACTGTATAGTTGTAAACTCCAAGCATAAATTCTCCTAAAAGTTTTTACTCGTATTCAGACTGTGTCAGACTAAAATACATGCCCGAAAATCAGACTATATACAAGAATTGTCCAAGGTTTTGCTGTTAATACTATTATCGCAAACCTTTTAAAAGAAATTGTGGTTAAACCAGAAAAATAACATAAAAAGTCATCCGGTGCAAATGGAAAGCATATAGCTGCCCATAAAAAAATTGGATAACTTCTTCTGTGTTTTTCCATCCATCGGATACAAGCATTGTACCGTTTTTCAGAAAAAATAAATTTTACTATGCGGATGCCGTATCTGCGTGAAAGCTTGAATGCTATCATAGAGCCCAAACAGATTCCAACATAACTGCACAGAAATCCCCCAAACCAACCGAATAAAGATGCTCCCACAATGCATCCTAATGCTCCCGGTACTACCGCATATACGACCTTTATGCACTGAAATCCCGTCATAATAAGTGGAGATAGTACCCCGTACTTCTCTATATATGCTTGAAGTGATTCTGTATTTGCAAAATGACCAAGTTTATACTCATAAATAAAGTATATTCCAGTACCGAGGAGTATAAAAAAGAAAAACATTGAAAACACAAGTTTGGTCAATCTTCTAGGTGATGACAATTTTTCTTTTAACTCTTTTAATCTCTTATTCATATACCAACTTCCATACGTTACTAAAATTTTTACAAAATATCAATGAATATTTTGTAAAAATTTTGCTGTCCATATCTAAATATTTGATTTAATTTCAGAATCATAAACAATTTCTTTCTATAAAGGTAACTGTTGGATGTGGAATGATACAATAAACTGCGGTATCAGAATTTGCGAACAACTCTATTGGATGCTGTAAATATTTCAAGGGATGTGTTATTCTTAAAGAAAAAATTGATTTTGTTTTGACTTATTATTAATTGGGTAGAAAAAATGGATGATAATCGTTTCTATTCTTTGCTGTCTGTGTTTTTTGGCGGTTTAGGCACAGCTTGTGCAGGATTCCTTTATATATTATTCGGTTTATACAAATATAAAGGAATAAAATTCGGGAATACTCCTTATTTGTATTTTTCTTTCATTACTATGCTTCTGTTTATCCTTAATGTGTATGTTCGCAAAAAAACAATCAAAAAAAATTTTTTTGCAAAACTCGGATTGTTTTTCGGAATTTTGTCACTCTTGCCATTAATTATTTTTCTTTTCTTCTTTCTCTTTGGTTTGTTTGTAGCACCGTTGTTGATTATGTTTTATGAGTTAAATTTATGAACCGTTAATTTCTGGCTTCTCAGTTTGCGTGAACGATTGTCAATTTTTTTATTTGTGCTGTATAGCGCATCAAAGAATGTTTCTTATCTGCGGACAATCAAAAACAAGAATGGATACCGTTATATCCGTAAATAGTGTGTAGGAATTACAACAACTTACTTATGTTTTACCTTAATAGATATAATGAAAAATCACTGAATTATAAAATTCTTCTTGCTTGCTAGAATTTTTTTTCCCTGGAACCCTTATCCCACAAGCCTCCGCTGGCAGATCAGAAAAAAAATGAAAAAAAAAACGAAAAAATTTTTAAAAAGAGTTGACACAAAATAATGCGTGTGGTATATTCATTCTCACCCGCCGCCAAGCGGCAGGGCAGGACGGCAGCCGCCAAGGCT
>CADCRJ010000174.1 GCA_902803735.1 uncultured Spirochaetaceae bacterium | reverse complement strand
CTTTTGGAGCACTGTAAGACTGTTTTGAGAAAAAAACAGAAGCTAAAAACACTAGAAAAGAAACTAAGCATGTTGTATACAATAATTTTTCTATCTGTTTTACTTTCATTTTTATACTTCCCATCTACTAACAAAAAGACGTTGCCTAAAAAACGCCATGAATACAAAAAAAACAACAAAAATCAAAGGAATCACAATAAAGTTTATAAGGATTGTACTCATCCTTGCCCTCATAAACTGCTGTGCATCCGTGATTTTGTACAAAGCCGTTGTAGTCTGGGATTTTTCCATAAGGACAGAAAGCTCTTCATCCCCCCTAAGCCTGAAAAGCTCAGAAACCAAAAAGTCATAGTTCCTAAAATCACCAGCAGGAGTTCCTGATATAGAGCGCATCATGAACGTGTTCAAAAAATATTGGTCAGATACAACCGTTACATGAGCCTTTGATTTTCCAGGCTCATAATAACCGCTTACAGAATCAGCAGTAGCGGCAAGTACATATTGAGAATTAACAGCATCGGAATCTTTTGCAGATTTTGGCATTGTCAAAGGATTAATCAAGAAAGGAATCCCCGTACCTTTTGCCTCATGCTGTATCCACGCAAGATTTGAAGTCTTTATAATAGGAACGGCATCATTATACACTTGTATAGGACTAGCCCAAAACAACGCCATGCCACGGCGGGCTGCTGGCTGCGGAAGCACACTCAACCAAAGTGGGTAATTCACGGTAGAATAGATTGCCTCGCTTCCTTCACCGCTTTCCAAAGTCATAGGAAAGCAAGAAATATCCTCAACAAGTGCGTTATCAAAGGCAAAGCCCCACGAAGACAACGCAGGAACCAGAGTATCACCAACGGAGCGAGTTACAGACCAATCATTTTCTAGATCCGAATGATATTGCGAAGTCGCTATAAAAGCAGGACACCCACGCTTAACAGCCCTCTCAATGGCAGCACTCTGGTCTTCCGTAAGCATCGAGGAACCAATAACAACGACACAATCAGAAGTCGATAGACTGTCCAAAACGTAAGTCATAGAAAAATCATCCAGAATCTCTGCCTTAAAGCCGCGGGAAGCAAGCCATGGCAACACGAAGGAATAATGATGGTCAAAGCCCAGTCCGTTGCCGTTTATGACAAAAGCGCGGCGTTCGCGTTCCTGAACAAGCTGCTGAATACGCTGGGTCAAATCAAATTCCAATGTTTGCGTAGAAAGAACAAAGGGAATGAGGGTAGATTTTTCAAGATACTGAAGTAAAATCGCAGAATACACCGTGATGAATTCGGTTTTTGTTCCAGTCTCGCTCTTTATCTGCTGTCCTTGGACGCCGAGCGACGCAAGCCTCTCTGGATCTGCGACTTCAATAGAGAAGGTCATGTTTTTATTATATGAGCAATAATCCAGAATATACTCGGCTACATCAGAAGTCTGTGGATAAAAATTGCGTAGCTCCTTGGAACGGAAATAAGTTATGCGGAGCGGAGAATCAAGTTCCTGTATAATTCTACGGCTGGTATCGGAAACGCTGAATTTTTTATCATGGGTAACGTCCGCCCGAACATAAAGCCTTTCGGAGCTGGAAGCCACAAAAAACAAAGTCAGGGAAAATAACAAGACAAGCTTTTTACTGATTTTTTTTCCTAGATGAATATACTCGGAACAAACGGCAAGGAGCACAAAAGCAAATGCCGAGACAGCATAAAACACAAAATCCCTGGTATCGATAATACCTTTGCCATAAGAGTCAAAATGCCAGGCAAAGCTTAATTTTCGGCACAAAAAAGAAATTGCAGAGCCAACATTCACATACAACGGCAAAAGATGCATAAAGTTGCATACGGTCAGAAGCGTCATGGACACAAGCAAAGGCAAGGCAGGCACAGAAGAAAGCGCCGCAAAAAGAAAGACGACAAAAGAAGATGCCGCAAATGAATAGAGAATAATTCCCGCATACCCCGCCAAGAGCTGTCCAGAATCGACATCTGCGAACGTCTCGGCACAGAAAGGAACAGACAGAAGCAAAACAGCAGGAATTAAAAATGCAGTAAACGCAGCACTAGCCAACGCAAAGAAACGAACAGTCGGAGAAGTCGGCAAAGAAGAGTCAGTAACGTAAGAGCGCAGCCTGAACACAAGCAGCGGAATCACAAGAACCGAGACTTGTGGCATTGCAATAAAAAAAGGGTGCAAATCAGACGAACCAAGAGTCTCCACAAAAAATTTCCCGACAAAAAAGAACTTGAAAGAACAGAATAAAACAGACAGAACCGATGCGACATAAAACAATGGGTCTATCAAAAATGAAAAAAAAGCAACCTTATAAACTGCAAAGAATTTTGTCTTCATGCCTCTGATTCCTTTGTAAGCTTAAAGAACGCTTCTTCAAGCGTCTTGCAATTGTTCTCAGCAGCAATAGAATCAGGAGTTCCAAAAGCAACACACTGCCCATTATCTATTATATAGACGGAATCGCATAAAGCCGCAACTTCTTGCATGAGATGCGTTGAAAGAAGAATTGTATGATTTTTTTTGAGCGACTGTACAAGTGCTCGCATTTTTAGGATTTGGGACGGGTCAAGACCGCTTGCAGGCTCATCCAGAACAAGGACTGGCGGGTCATAAATCAATGCCTGCGCAAAGTTGAGACGCTCTCTGAATCCCTTTGACAAACTTACGATTTTTTTGCTCCAGACAGAGTCTAAAGAGCAAAGCTTTTTCACTTTGCTCATAGCCTCTGCAAGGGACTGCTTTTCTTTTGTGTCATAGATGCCATGCAAAGCGGCAATTTGAGCCAAATACTCACACACAAAAAGCTCGCTCTGAAAAAGCGGCTGCTCCATCACAAAGCCTGTAAGGGAACGAACCCGCTCGGACTCATCCTGCACGTCTATGCCGTTCACAAGCACCTTGCCGCCCGTCGCGAAATGCCTTGCGCAAACAGCTTTTAGGATTGTAGTCTTGCCAGCACCGTTCAAGCCCAAGATTCCTGCGATTTCGCCGTCCTTGCAGGTCATATTCACATTCTTGACCGCAAAGGCTGCATTTTTTCTTGAGGAATAGGATTTAGAAAAATTTACTAATTCAATCGACATAAGGAATATCAAAAATCATTCGGTCTTTTGTAAGAAGAGCTGAAGGATACACCTCCCTAGCCTGCTTTAAGAGCGTGTCCAAATCCCTGTCAGTATAGCGGGGACTATAATGAATCATTGCCATTTTAGCGACGTTCGCATCGCGAGCAATCGTCGCAGCCTGCCGCGCCGTCATGTGTTTTTTTTCCCTTGCCTGCTCCTCGCAGTCATCAGAAAACATTCCTTCACAAATGAGCAAGTCACTGCCCTGCACTTCCTTTGCGATTGTCGGAAGATACTGAGTATCTGTTACGAACGAGAATTTACGCCCGCTGCGCTTTTGCCCCATAACATCAAGGGGCTTAACCTCGTTTCCAGTTTCGGACAAGACACACTCGCCCTTCTGAAGCTTGCCCCAAAGCGGACCTTTGGGAACACCAAGCTCAAGCGCACGTTCAGGATTAAATTCGCCAGGACGGTCAAGCTCCTCCAAGGTATAGCCAACACAAGTCTTTGTGTGCTGCAGAGGAAACGCCCTTATATAAAAGCCGTCCCCCTCATGCACAACGCAAGGAGCCGTAATTTCTTTTATCACAACAGGATAATTTATGTACATATCAAGGACTTTACGGCTTGACTCAACATACTCGCAAACCTTTGGCGGTCCGTATATATACAAAGGCTCCGTGCGGTCAACCTGTGCAGAGAGCATCATAATTCCAGGAAGCCCGGTTACATGGTCAGCATGAGTGTGAGAAATAAAAATCGCATTTATTTTTTTCCATTTAAGATTAAGGCGTTTCAAAGAAACCTGTGTCCCTTCTCCGCAATCAAACAAAAACAAATCGCCATCACGGCGAAGCAACACAGACGTCAAATGACGGTATGGAAGCGGCATCATTCCACCGCACCCCAAAACAAAAGCTTCCATATTCATAGTGCAATTCTAATCAAAAAACAGAGAAAACACAACAAGGAGGAAGCTTAGTGGAAAAGTTTTATGAAAAGGCTTATTTTCTCACATTTCCATGCAAGAAATCCTCGTAAGCGATTTTTACGCCATCCCGAACTCCGACCTTCGCCTTCCAGCCGAGGGCGGTAAGACGACTTACATCACAGAGCTTACGCGGGG
>CADCRJ010000173.1 GCA_902803735.1 uncultured Spirochaetaceae bacterium | reverse complement strand
GGACGAGTGGCGAGGATTATCCCACGGCAGACAACGGCGAGCCGCTCTATCTTTTGGCTCAAATAAACTTCGCCGAAGTGCCAAGCCTTGCCGATTATCCGACTCGCGGGCTTTTGCAGATTTTCGTGAACGCTGACGATGAATATGGCTGCTCCTTTGACGCAGAGCAAAAGAACTGGCGCATAGTGTGGCGGGACGTGTTTTTTCAGAGCCTTGCCATGAGCGAAGCGGAACTCGGCGAGATGGGCGTGAAGTGCGCGGGCGCGGAAGGCGAGAAAATGCCGTTGCCGCTGCAAAAAGAATATGCGATTTCTTTCGAGAAGACCAAGACCTACTGCCACCCGCACCTTGACGAGTTCGACGGTGTTCTGAAAAATGCGGCGCAAGTTCTGGGCTTTTTCGTCTATGACAAAAGTCCTTTCGAGCTTTTTGATTCGGATTCTCTCAACGCCTTTTTCAGCGATGAAGCCAAGCACCAAATAGGCGGCTATCCCGATTTTACGCAGAACGACGCACGGCGCGAGGGTGACATTTTGCTGTTCCAGATGGACAGCACGGGCGAAATCTCTTGGGGCGACAATGGAATTGCGAACTTCTTTATTTTCCCCGCCGACCTAAAAGCCCGCGACTTTTCCAACGTCGTCTATAACTGGGACTGCTATTGATTTTTTATAAATGGAGAAATAATTATGAAAAAGATTATTTTTGTTGCGATGATTTTGCTTTGTGCTGTGCTTTCGGGGTGCAAAACAATGCAGCTTTATGTTGAATCAGTTGACCGCTACAATCCGCCCGAATATTTCAGCTACCCGATGGCAGTTTTTAGCGGAAAAACAACACAATTCGGATATGAAATCGTTGACGGTAAAGTTTATCTTGATGTGGAGTATCCAGTTCAACATGATTTTTGGCTTCCCTACAGAGACCCCCAAGTTATTGAGGACATTGACCTTAAAGCCCGCATTGACTGCGAATGTTTGCAGGATAAGGAAAAACTCTCGTATTTTAGTGCGACAATCACGGTTCTGGACGAAAAGGGCGAGGATATAGAGCCATACCGAACAGAATCAAAAGACTGGGATTTTTCATTCTATTTCAAAAAAGGCACATTGCCCAAGAAAATCACCGTAAAATATACAGCCTGCTTTGTTTTTGACGGAAAAGAAAAATTGTTCAGCTACACCGCCAAGCTCAAGCGTAAAAATTTATCGCTTTTACGGCTTAAACTGCTGAATGCATTTTATATGTAGGGTAGGGAACGGACAGAATGAGTATATTTTTTATTGCTGATACACATTTTAATGACGAAAGAATCCTTCATTACGAAAATCGCCCATTTAAGAACGTTGAAGAGATGAACGCTGCTCTCGTCAAACGTTGGAACGAGCACGTTGGACAGAATGACACGGTTTATCTTCTGGGAGATATAGGCGATGAATCGTTCATAAAAGATTTGAACGGCAGAAAGTTGCTTGTCAAAGGCAATCACGATACGTCCGAGAATGAGCATTACAGGCGATCTGGCTTTGAGGAGGTTTATGACCTGCCTGTAATATTTGAAAACTTTTGGATTTTGTCGCACGAGCCGCTTTATGTATGCAAGAATATGCCCTATGCGAATATTTTTGGACACGTACACGCAAATCCAATATACAAAGATTGTAGCGAGCAGAGTTTTTGCGTAAGTGTGGAGCGGATTGGTTTTGCTCCTGTTTCATTTGAGGAGATTAAGCGGCGTATCGCGGGTGAAAAAGCTTGCCCTAATTAGGATTTTTGAAGAAAACTCTTCTTGATGACAGCCTTTGTAGAATCCTATATACTTTTTTAAATCTAAATAAAAAAATACAACACCGCTAACGCGGAGTTTTTATGGAAAATAAAAATGAAAAAAGTAATTTTCTTCCTTCTTTCTCTTGGTTCTGCATTTTCTTTTGCAAAAGGGTTTGCAAACTCTTTTAAAAAACTTCCGATCGACCAAAAACAAATCTTGCTTGAATTCGCACTTGATATTACCGAGTACACAAACCGAGCGCGTACAATGACAAGAACTCTTCTCCCAGAATACATCCCGGCTTCCGAATACATGGAGCTGAGCCGAGAGGAAGCTTTTTCCGAATACAAGAAAATCGCCGATTCGGATAGCGAAAACCTGCTTGCCCAGACTGTCGTCGGCTACTGCTATGTTAAGGGAATTGGCACTAAGCCGGATAAGCAGGCAGGCTTTTTGTACCTTAAAAAAGCCGCTGACAAAAATTTTGCTCCTGCTTTGAATTCTCTTGGGGCATTTTCTGATTCTGAGACTGAGGCTTTCGCATTTTATGAAAAATCTGCCGCTCAAAATTATGTTAGCGCGCTTTACAATCTGTTTTTCTGCTATTCCGACGGAAAGGGCTGTGAAAAATCCCTTGAAAAAGCCGAGACTGTCTTAGAGAAAATCCGCGACCTGCACCTGGACGACCCTGATATCTATCTTTGTATCGCGGGATTCCACAAGGAATATCTAGAGGATGGCAGGGAACTGCTTATTCCGTATTATGTCACCGCCGCGGAGCATGGGGCTAATCAGGCGATGTTCGAGCTTTGGTTTACCTTATATACAAAATTCCATGATTCTGATGATGAAAATGGCGAGAACCGTGCAAAGTGGTACCGAAAGTATCTTGAGTCTAGCAGGAAAAATTATGATGAAATCGCCAGCCGTGACGGCGAGAAACTTCCATATCTTGAAAAGCGTGCCAAGAAAGGCGAGCTTTATGCCGTAAAAGAACTGATTAATTATTACATGGATTTTTCCGGGGTACATTCAAACCAGCTTAAAAAGACAGAATGGCTTAAGAAGGCTGCTGATTTGGGAGACTCTTCTTCCTGTTTTTCGATGGTGGAACTGTACGCAAAGGGCAAATTTGTCGAGCGTGATTTTGACAAGGCTTTCGATTACTATAAAAAAGGCATTAAGTATGCCAAAAACGAGAATGAAAAATCTGCGGCTTCGTATTCGATGACACCTCTCAAAGAAGACGCTTTCACGGCTCTCAAAGTCAACGGATTCGTGAACCGGTACAAAAAATCAGCGGAAAAATTTGCCCGAACTTATGGCGGCGCTTATTCCGATGATTTTTCCTTTGTCAGCCAGAAGTCTGCCCTTGCTTTCTGCGAG
>CADCRJ010000172.1 GCA_902803735.1 uncultured Spirochaetaceae bacterium | reverse complement strand
GGCGCAGCAGCCTCATGCTCCTTTTTACGATTTTCAAATTCGTCCATCAGAGCGTCAGTCTTCTGCAAGTTTTCGCTTATCTTTACTTCAATCTCAGAGATTTTTTTATACGCTTCCGACAAGGCTTTCTCAAATTCCTTTGGCTTTATTTTCGTTGCAAACAAAGCATCGCGAGCCTTATATTCCTTTGAATGCTGCAAGAATAAATCGATTCGTTCTGTTTGCAGCTTCAATAACTTTCTTTCGTACTCCTCCGTATCGGGAATAACACGAATCTGCTCAGACGAAATTTGTTCCAGTATAAGCTGTGGAAGGACAATGGAAATTTTTGCAAGGGCTTCTGTCTGTTTTTTACTTTGAGAAAATGTAAATCGCTCGGCCGCAAGCACCCAGTCGTCACAAAAGGCGGCTTGGGCCAAAAACGCTGAATGCAAAAACAACAGGGCAAGCATCATAACAAGCAGCTTTTGTTTAAACCACGAGCGGCTTGTCCCAAACAAAAAGTTACATATCCTCGTCGTTCTCACCGTCGCCAACTGGAAGTCCCTGCCACTGGGCTTTTAGATAAGAATCAATAAACTGGTCTATATCGCCGTCCATGACAGCCTGAATATCTCCTGCCGCAAACTTTGTACGGTGATCCTTTACCATTGTATAAGGCTGGAAAACGTATGTTCTGATTTGGTTTCCCCAAGAAATCTCTTTTTTTTCTGCCGCAAATTTTGCGTTTTCTTTTTCTTTCTGCTCTTTATAGTAAGCGTAGAGTTTTGCACGCAAAATGCTCATAGCTGTCTGCCTGTTCATAAGCTGGCTTCGCTCGCTGTCACACTGTACGACAATTCCAGTCGGAATATGAGTGAAACGCACGGCGGAATCTGTCTTGTTAACGTGCTGTCCGCCCTTTCCGCCAGAACGGTATGTATCTACACGCAAATCTTCAGGGCGAATATCAACTTTTATGTTGTCGTCAAGAATCGGAAAAATGAAGACAGATCCAAAAGACGTATGTCTGCGAGCATTCGCATCAAAAGGGCTTATACGTATAAGACGATGAACGCCAGCCTCGCCTTTCAAGTGACCATAAACATAGTCACCAGATATTTGGATTGTCGTGCTCTTTATACCGCCTTCATCTTCCTGTAAATCAACGGTCTCCATTTTATAGCCGTGGCGTTCTGCCCAGCGTATATACATTCTAGAAAGCATATAGGCCCAGTCACAGGCTTCTGTACCACCTGCTCCAGCATGAATCGTAAGGAAGCAACCGTTTTTGTCTACCTCGCCAGAAAGCAAGTTCAAAATACTCAACTCTTCAAAACGTTTCTGAGCCTTCTCAAGCTGGATTTTAAGCTCTTCCTCAACGGACTCGTCCTCGCCCTCAATTCCAAGCTCATAGAGGGTCTCCATATCCTCAACCTCAGCAAGAAGATCCTTCCAAGGCTCAATTCTGCCTTTAAGGAGTTTTATGTCGTTCATAACTTTCTGAGCGTTTTCTGTATTGTCCCAAAAATCAGCGGCAAGAGTCAAAGCTTCTGTTTCTTTTATTTTCTTCTCAATTGCTTCGGGGTCAAGATGACTCCAAACATTCATAACTTCTTCTTTTAATTTTGAAATTGGATCTTTCAATTCTTCAAGCATATTTGACTCCATAAAACTAGGATAAAGAAACTGCACGGTTATAGAGGCCATTTATTCAGACCTGTACAAAAACCTCTATTTTTTATCTGTTGCACTTATATTGCAACGCCGCCATTTTTTATGGCGAAGCTCAGTAATGACAAATTCACTATTAATAGGAAACTGATAAATTCTCAACGTATCGTAATAGTCTGTTACAGTATCAATCTCCTGCTTCATAAGGCTGAGCTTAGTCTCGGTTATTTGCATACTCTCCCAACAGGCACGCTGTACTTTCTTAAAACTGTATCTGGTAAGAATCGTTGCAACAGCCTTCGCGGAATCCATATCACCTGGATCCAAAACAACAGACACAAACATCTGTATAGAATAAACAAAAGCTATTATCTTGTCAAATATACCAAATTATTGCATTATAGAAATATGAAGAAGTTTTCTCTTTTGTCTTTTTTTTGTTTTTTTTTGGTTTTGCCTGTCTCATTTGGTTTCAGTGATGAAAAGAATTCCGACCGCCCTTTGGTGCGTTCTATAGCAGCAAGCCCCGTAGCAGACAAAAAGATAAAGCTCTCGTGGAGCTTACCATTGGATTTTCAGGCTGAGGAGCTTCAGATTTTTGCAAGCAACTCGCCTATCGTTAACAAGGAAGACTTGACCAACGAAAATAAGATTGCAGAAATAAAAAGCGACAAGACGTATTATATAGTACAGACAACACATTATGGCGATTTTTATTTTGCCGTTGTCGCAAAAACTCAGAGCCAGATGTTATATCCCCTGCTAATTCCTTCTGTAAACACAACAGTATCCCCGGTACGGCTCATCGCAACTGGCAGGGAACTGGCAAAGAATCAGAAGAAAACCGAAAGAACTTATGAAGAAGGACAGATGCGTGAGATTCCGCTTCCGTACCTAGACATTCTCGAAGATTTAGGAAGAAAGCCTAATCCGTTGGATGAGAAAGTAATAAAAGCAGGAAAATCCCTTGCAGGCGAATATGAGGATTCAAATAAAAAGCTTTTGGAGCCATACATTTTTGAGGTAGATTCAACAAAGGCTGAGAACGGAGACGATTATTTTCTGTACAGCATACTTAAAAATTATTTTCAAAAAGGTGATTATTCAAAAGCCAAAACTGAGTTGAAAAATTTTCTTGGCGTAAACAGAAGCTCTTACACAACGAACAGAGCAATCTTCTATTTAGGGGAATCTTACTACTTTTGCGGAGACTTCAAGCAAGCCCTTACGATGTTTTTGAGCATTGAAACTGTATATCCTTCGCTTACAAGGAAATGGATTGATTCCGCACTTGATTTGTATGAAATAGAATAGCAGAGCGAACATAAAGTTTACAAACAAAACTCAACGTTCGCTCCATAAGTTGCAGGGGTTTATTTTATATTTCTGAGCAAATCCAAAATCATTGGAGTTTTTACTATACCCAAATCTTCGGCTTTAATTTTTGGCGAAGATGTTTCAGGCAGAATGCGGTTACCATCCTCGCCTGCTGCAGGAGCCGTATCAGATACAACAGAAGCATCCGCGTCGCTCGGAAGCATATTCACAAGAACTTCATCGCCCTCGTTAACTCTATCATAAAAGCCGTTCTGAGCAAGTGTTCCCTGACAAATTTCCTCGCCAACCTTGCTGACGGTGATTTTTCCAAGCAAGTCCTTATCGCTGAAAGAAACTCCAAGCCCCTTGTCAACGGTCTGAATTTTTCCAGCCTTGACAATATCAAGTACAGCTCCTTCTTTCATACCCTCAACTTTACCCAAATCAATCAAAAGCTCGTTTACACTTCTGTTTATGATTTTTCCTCTTACAGGGAGCATATTGAGAATATCCCTTCTGAACATACGGAGAACAGAAGCAAGTCTGTCATTGCCAGTCCTAAAGTAGCTGAACCTAGTAGTTTCTGTTCCTGTACGACCTGAGTAAACTATTGTATCAATAGAAACCTCTCTATCTGTCTCATTCACAGAGAACAATACAAAGTAGTCGAGTTTTTTCTGACGGGCAAGACGGTATGCTTCACCGTAGCCAGAAACCGGTCTGTCCTCAACGGCAACGGATGTAGTTGAGATTCCGCTAAAAATATCAGAAGCCATGCCCGCAACAAATTCCTCAGCATCAGCATGAATAAGGTTTGATGGAGTTTTTGTAAAGAAAACGCCAATATGCCAGCGGATTTTATCGAGATAGAACGGATCGACATTCCATTTTGATGAAAGCGAATATTTCATCAATGAGTCATAAGCTTCTATAATATCAGCGACTTTCTGCTGATCCACAGAAACTGTTGCATTCTTATTCTTTTCCTGAATAAATTTAAGCTGATTAAGATAAATTTCATTCAAGCCAGAGCGAGAAAGAAGCTCTGCAAATTCTGCGCGAACAGCAGCATTGTTCGGGTCAAGCTTCAATGCCCTCTGATATTCGTAGCGAGCTTCCTCGCCCATAAAAATCTTATTGTAATCACGAGCCTTGCGTACATGATATTTTGTCCAAGTACTTCTGCGAGTATCTTCAAGAGGAAGCTCCTTCATAACAAGAAGCTCCAAAGCCGCACGAAGAATCTCATCCTGCTCGTTCTCAACAAGAGCACTGCTCCATGTTGATATTGCAGCCTCTACATTGTTCTGGCGCAACTGAGAAAGTCCCTTCAAATACCAAGCCTCTGTCGTTTTTCTGTTTTTTGAGACCAAATAATCGCAAATATCAATAACATCGGCATAGCGTTTTTGCTCATACAAAACAGAAGCAAGAAGAACATACGCATTTCTGTAATCTTTTTTTATCTGGATTGCAGAACGAGCCCTTCTCTCTGCCTCAGAGAGATTTCCCTGTTTTTTTTCAAGATAAGCCGCAAGATAATGAACCTCAGCATCGCCTGAATGATATTTAAGAGCCTGATCAACATAATTTCTTGTAGCTGAATCATTTCCAAGCTCGTCAGAAAGGAGCGCGAGCGAAAGCAAAGCCTTTCTATTGTTTGTCTGTCTTTTCAAAGCCTCAAGATAAAGCTTCTGGGCACCGTTCAAGCTGCCATTGAAAACATCAAGCTCGGCAAGACCAAAGCGAGATTCAATATCATTGGGATAAGTCTTGATTACGGAATTAAAAGTTTTTCTAGCATCTTCAAGCCGTCCAAGAGAAATATACGTCATTCCACGCAAGTTAAGGATGTCGGTACGGTTCTTCGCGTATTTGTCGGCAGAATCAAGGTATGTGAGCGCAAGGCTATAGTCGCCAACAGCATAAGTTACCTGTGATAAATGGAACCAGGCTTCTCCATAGGCTGGGTTAATCTGCAAAGCCTGCTGGAAGTCCTCAGAAGCTCCGTAGTAGTCCTCCATATCCTGCTTTGCAAGACCTTTTTCATATAATCTTACAGCAGCGGCAGACTGTCCGTAGGCAGAAACCGATATAAAAAAAATAATTCCTATAGAAATGCTTTTCAGCGCACCAAACTTCAATTTCAATTTCATAATTTCTCTCGATTTATATATTTATGGCAACTTTAATATTTTTAAAGATACCCTAGTTATTATCGTCAGAATTCGGCTCCGTCTTTTTAATAACTTTTATTAAATTTACACGATGACCTTCCATATCGTGAATGATGAAGTCAAAATTACCATATTCGATTCTTTCATATTTCAGCGGAATTCTTCCGAACAAATCAAGCACAAAGCCGCCCAAAGTATCAAAATCGCTAGTAGGGAAAGACGAATCAACTGCTTCGTTCAAATCATCAAGGTCTACGCGTGCATCGCACATCCATTCATTTTCTGCGGTTTGAACAATATCCTCATGTTCGTTGTCAAACTCATCCTGAATATCGCCTACAATTTCTTCTATAATATCTTCCATGCAGACAATACCGGAAACGCCACCGTACTCATCTATGGCAATAGCGATATGCAAATGCTTGCGTTTGAATTCACGAAGCAAGCCGTCAATACGCTTGGACTCAGGAATAAAATAAGGTTTTCTGATTATTTTCTGAAGCTCAACTTTTTCTTTGCGAGAAAAAGCCTTTATTATGTCTTTTACATAAAGCACGCCAACTACATTATCAATGGATTCGCTGTAAACAGGAAATCGAGAATGCCCGCTAGTTGCGATTTTTTCAAGCAGCTCTTCTTCAGGCGTATCTATAGAAAGAAAATTCACATCAATTCTAGGAATCATAACCTCTTTTACAGAAGTCTGGGATAAATCCTCGATTCCCTTTATCATATCTTTTTTCTCTTCAATAAGAATATCTTGTTGAACCCGGTCAGAATCAGACATCGCCGGACTTTTACTATGACAATCCTCGTCTTTTTTTCTTAAACTAAATAACCCCATACAATAACCTAGACTAAAATAAGAATTTACCTTTACTATATAAGCTCAACAGCAGCAAAGTCTTTTAACGCATCTTCCTGAATCTTGAGCATTTCACACTCTGGTGCAACACCTGGCTCAATATGCTCTTCCTCATGGTCGTAACCGTTAAGGTGAAGCGTACCATGTATCAAAAGCCTTTTCAGCTCCTCGTTCTGAGAAACACCAAAATATTCAGCATTCTTTGGCAAGGTTTCAAGGCTGATTATCATGTCGCCTGCACTAAACCACTCAACGCCAGACTCGTCCTCATAAGTGGCTCCATTCTCAAAAGAAAGAATATCCGTAGGAGAGTCTATCTGGCGATACTCGTTGTTCAAATTTTGAATGAACTCATCATTGCAAAACAAGATAGAAATCTCTTCCCCGTCATAACCAAGTTTATCAAGAATTTTATTCTCAAAATCTTCACTTTTTGAAAACCAAGATGGCTCTTCAAGTCCCTCTTGAATTGAAACAAGAACTTTATTACTCATTTTTTTTATCTTCCTCTTCAGAATCAACTACATCAGGCTCTTCTTCGTAAATATCAGCAATCTCTTCATCAGAGACAAAATCCTGCTCAACAATAGAATCATCATTCTCCGCGATTGTCACTTCATTGTTTCCCTCTCCAATCGCATCGGAGTCAACAACAAGCACAGACGGAGATTCCTCCTTCTGCTTTTCAGCGGTATTAGTCTCCTCTGTTTTTGGGCTAGCCTCATCAGGGTCTTTCTGATTAGGATACTTTGTACGAGAATGATAGAAACTTGCCATCACCTGAACGAATGAATCTTTTATAACAGTAAGCTCACCAAAAGTAAGCCCGCATTTTTCAAGCTGGTGACCCTCGATTTTTCCTGTAATAAGGGTCTGGATGAATTTATCAAGCCGAGGAACAGAAGGCTTCTCCAAAGTTCGGCAAGCAGCCTCTACAGTATCAGCAAGCATGACAACAGCACTTTCCTTAGAAACTGGAGGATTTCCTGGGTAAGAAAAATCCTCAGGGGCAACGCTAGGGTCCTTTTTCTTTGCTTCATTGTAAAAATATGCGATTACGCTGTTACCGTGGTGCTCAGCGATAATATCAATGACCTGTTTTGGGAGCCTAAGCTGGTAAGCTTTTTCAATACCACGCTTTACATGACTTTTTATTACAGAAGCAGAAAGAGACGGATTCAAGTCATTATGCTTGTTCTCGCCAGCCTGATTCTCAACAAAATACTCTGGCTGGTCAAGCTTGCCAATATCGTGGTAATAAGCTCCGATTCGGGCAAGCAAAGAATTTGCACCAATCTCTTTGCAAGCAGTCTCTGCAAGGTTCGCGACCATCATGCTATGGCTGTAAGTGCCGCCGGCAGTAATCTGCATTTTACGCAAAATCGGCGTATTCTGGTCGTTCAAGTCCATAAGTCGGAATACAGATGCCGTATTAAGAATATACTCAAGAGGGGTCAAAAGACCTAGCACAAGGATTCCTGAGATAAAACCGTTAAAAGCAACGCTTGGGAAGACAAACAGCATCTTGTTAAAATCACTGTTAAAGATAACCTTGATAATCACCATAAAGACAGCAGAAAGCATTGCCTGCAAGATTGACGCAAAGACCAAATCAATGCGTCTCTCAATCTTGCGGACGATTCGGGCTGCCGAAATCGAAGTTGCAAGGGTAAAGAACGCAGGCACAATCTGAAAATCATTTGCGCCAAGAACGCCCATTGTAATAACAAAAGAGAATATAAAAGCGGCACGCTGACCAAAAAGTACAGCCACAAGGAAGATACAAAGGCTAGATGGTATTAAAGAAGAAAGTGCAAAGGCATCTTGAAAAATGACGACCTTGCTGCCAAATGACACGACAAAATAAACAAGGACAAACAGAATCGACTCAAGGATAAGCTCTTTCATAAGAACTGTCCGCCCAAGAATGACAGGATTGAACAACACAATCCAAAGAACCGCAATCACAAGCAAGAAAAGTACATTATTGCAAAACGCGCGGTAATCAATGTATGCAGGGGAATCAGCCATTTTCTGCAACTTCAAAAGCTCAACCTCTGTAATCGGGAACCCCTTTCGGATTATTTTCTCGCCTTCCTCAATGCTTACAGGATAGGTCTCATCAGCAGACATTGATTTTGTCGCAAAAATAGTGCGGTCAGAAATCTGCCCCACTTCATACTCATTAACGGCATAAGAAGCAACTGTCTCAGTTGTGGTCGCCTTAAAATAAACAACAGCCGTCGAGGCCATAAACGTAAGGATAAAGAGGAGTATCACACCCCAACTTCTCTTTACAAAATTTCCTATGGATTTTAAGAAAAACGAAATAAACGATTTTTCATCACTATTCTGATTCTTGTTCATTTTCATAAGCCTGTACAATTTTTCTGACCAACGAAGAACGGACAACGTCGGAACTATCAAGCTCCACGATACTTATCTCAGGGATTCCCCGCAAGATTTTCATTGCATGAGAAAGCCCCGACTTATATCGTTTCGGAAGGTCAATTTGAGTTACATCTCCAGTTATAAATATTTTTGAATTTTCACCCATACGGGTTAGGAACATTTTCATTTGTTCAATAGTAGTATTCTGCGCCTCATCCAAAATAACGGCACAGTTCTGCAAAGTGCGCCCACGCATATACGCAAGAGGGGCAATCTCAACAATTCCGTTCTCGGTGAGCCTGTGAACAAGCTCTGGCGGAAGACACGAATTCATTGAGTCATACAAGGGGCGGAGGTACGGACTGATTTTATCCTGCAAATCGCCAGGCAAAAAGCCAAGGCTCTCGCCAGCCTCTACGATAGGGCGAGTAAGAACAATTCTGTTAACTTTTTTTGCCATAAGAAGGCTCAAAGCCTCCGCCATAGCAAGGAAGGTTTTTCCACTGCCAGCAGGTCCAACCGCAAAAACAAGGCTGTTACGTCTGAACTCCCCTACAAGGGCAGCCTGATTCTTTGTTTTGGGATATATTCGATGATTCGCCCCAGCAATGGATATAGAGTATTTTCCAGCATCGAATGATTCGCTATCGTCAACTCCATTAACGAGAATGGAACGAACCATATCGGTACCGCCATCGCCACTTTCTGAGATTTCATCTACAATTCTATCTATAATAAACTTAAACTGCTCTCTGACAGCAGAATCTTCAATTTCAATTGAAATTTCATTGCCCTTCGTAAAAACAGGAACACCAAGATGCGATTCAATCAATTTTAAATTGCAATCATTTGTTCCGCACAAGCGGGCGAGAATATCTGCGTCTGGAAGCACAATAGTATAATCAGAATTCACGTTTCTAATATTGTAATAGCAAATAATAATTATTGCAATAAAATGAAATCAGCATTTTTTTGGGCGAATATAAGTTATGGATTCAGTTTCCATGTACCGTAATCGTCTACTATTTCGGTTTTCATACTGCGCATTGGTCTCCAGACAACACTCAGCGAGAGGTACGGGCTAAAGTCGTAGTATTTGCTGCCAGTTGTCGGTGTTATAAGCCTTGGCTTTATGCTGAACTCGCAGTTAAAATCCCAGTCGTGCAAATCGTGCGTAATTTTGAGATTAAGGCTTTTTAGCTTAAAGCCACTCTTTTGTCTTATCGAATCATCATCAAAGCGGAATGAATTAATCAAATCATTCACAGGGTTTCTCTCAACATTCGAGCCGTAGTATTTTTCTACATTCGTGCCGAAATAGCGGTATATAACGCTGTTCCTTGATTCAGAGCTAAATGTAAGGTTCAGGAATTTGTTTATTCTGAACGTAAGAGCAGGAATAAAACGGAAATAGCTGTCCGTTGGCTTAATAAAATCATAAACGACGCTTGTCGAAAGAGACGGAGCAATCGCAACCTTATCAGAAAGATACTTGAATTTTTTCTTGCCGCTAACATAAGCAAGGCTCAATGAATACGGCTGAAATTCCTTCTCGTCCTTTTCTTTCCAACCGACGGTCGAATCAAAGTCATAGCCGTTAACATAACTCAGAGTATATGCAAGCTGCGCTCCAAAGCCAGTCAAAGAGAATTTTAAGGAATCTGCATAATCCTCTTCGAGCTTATACACAAAGGACTGCGAGAATTTCAGTTTTTTATTGAGCATACTGATTGCGAGGGTCTGAGAAAAATCCTCCTTTATCCATGTAGGATCAGTATCACTTGTCTGGCGTATTCCTGTTCCTGCCGAGAAAGTAACATACGGAAAGCCCAGGGTAAAGATTCCTGAGTATTCGTCAACCTGTGGCGGCAACGTAGACGTAAGAGAAAGCGACTGTGAAAAATCACCTTCTTTTGCAGCAAGCAGGAGGTTCAGGTTATGGACAGTAACACAGTCTTTGTCAGAAACATCAGTCGTCAGATACTCCCACTCTGGATTCTCGACATCCTCGCTTATGTACTTGGTTCTAATCATTTTTACCGTAGTATTCCATGTAAGCGCAGTTTCTGAGAAATGGTCTGTATAATAGAACGGTTTTAACGACAAAGCGTTTGTATTTGTCAAATCCAGCTTTTGGGAACTATAATCCGCTTCTTTGATTGAGTTTGCGGAGCTTTCTGAGTAGCCGCCAGTATCGGTGTCCATGTTCAAGTAAGGGTGTCTCTGGAACACAGGCTCAAAAGTGAAGCTGTCTGACAAAGTGATGAATTCATCCTTAAAGCCTACCTTGCTTGTCACTTGCACTGGCGACTGGAACTCAACGTAAGTTGAAAGCATTTTATTCCAATCAAAATCATCAGGATTATTAATACTCGTAGAAGAATAAGAAAACTGCGAGTTAAAATTAGGTTTAACAGAATATCCCAGCGTATAAGAAAACGGATTCAGCTTACGCACAGAAGGTTCTGGCAAAGATATAAGCGGCAGCGCATTCTCTCCAAAAGTAATGTCCTCGCTTTCATCCTCCTCATCATCGTCTTTTTCTGAATCAGTCTCATTCGCAGGCGTTTCCTCAACAAAAAGTTCATCAGGAGCCGAAAGCTCATAATCTGGCTTCTCATATTCCTTCGATTTTCTTTCTGACGGGACTTTTATGAGAGAACCAGAAATATTCGCAGAAATCTTGAACGGAGTTATTTGCGACGGATAGTAGAATTTACGTTCAGGACTATACGTGCTAAGGCTGTCTGTGCTAGAAATAGCATCGTTGACCTTTGATGAGTAAACAATCGACGATTCAAACTGCGTAATCGAAATATCTTCTATAAGCGGGTCAAAGAAAGCAGGAAGCTTAAAATTATAGGAACCACTTACTGTCCACGTAAGAGATGAAATTTCTTTGTCATCTTTAGTCTCCTCTTCATCTTCTTCATCCGCAGTTCCGTTTATGAACATATCAATCCAGTCCATAGTTTCAACACGCTCGCTGAAATCCTCATTAAAGAATGGGTCAGAGTAAACAGGAATGCTAACGTCAAGAGTAAGCGGGCTTACGACTGAAAACTTTAAGTTTGCCTGATACCTAAAAGGAGCTTTAAAAGCAAGAAAATGCGACGAATCTTGATAAGTCGCACCGCTGTCAGCATAAATGCTATATTCGCCATTTTTTTTGAACACAGTATTTGAAAAACCAAGCTCAATGTTTGCCAAAAAACTCGGAATCGAGTCAGAGGGTTTCAAATTTGCATCAAAACCAACCATTGTACCGAGGGAAGAATAATAATCAGCCATAATCTTGGCGTAATGTTCAGTATCTCCTTCATAGTCCTGGTCAAGGTTGTGAAGGACAAGACCTTCCCTTCTCTGCTCCTTGAGCTTTCCTGTGTTCATAAAGCTGTAGAAGTCAAGTTTGTTGGAATCATCATCTTCAGAGCTTGTCAAAGGCTGTTTTCTACCATACAGATATGTAGTTGTATTTATAAAATATCCTTCACGAGCCTTGAATCCGAATGCTGGATTAAAAATAAGCTCGTCCTTAGGGTAATAAAAAACAGGAAGATAAAAAACTGGAAGATTTCCAACAAACAGAAATGCATTCAAAAAAGCAAATTCACCGCCAGGCAAAAGCCATATTCGGCTTGCCCAGATTTTCCAATGCGGATCTTCGTCATCACAAAACGTGAGGACGCCTTTCTTGAATGCGATTGTACCTGTTCTGTCCCGACCAAACACATTAGATGCGACAATAAGCGTAGAGCCGCTCGGCAAATTAAGAGCATCGCTTGAAGTCTGAACTACACGCCCGTTGTCAAAAACGCCTTCCAGAGTCTGGGTATTGAATAAAAGGCTGTTCGCAGTAGTAGTGTCTCCACCCTCCGCCGAACCGTCCTTTTGCTGGAGCCTTACATCTCCCTCAGCATAAATCATGTTTGTCGCTCTGTTGAAATTTATGTGCTCCGCCTGAATTACGGTTGAAGATTTGCCTTTCTCAACAGAGACGCGGACGTTTCCTGTCAAAACAAGACAGTCCTCGCCGCTCACAGGGTCTTTTTTGTATTCCGACTTTTTGGCGTTCTCAATGCGTATTATGCTTTGCTCTGCGGTCTCTGCATTATTTTCATCCGCAGGTGCCTCCGCAGAAGCCGTTGCAGGCATGGAGTCATTATCCGCAGAATCCTTTTGCTCCGACTCAGAAGAATTCTGCGCAAAAATCACAGAGGCACAAAAAGAGAAAATCAGCAATGCAAAAACTTTTTTTAATAAACTCATCAAAGGCAGCGAAAAATACGGCAGAACCGCCTAACGAGATGAATTACGCTCTTGCTCACGAAGAAGCTGCTCCTCAACGAATTTTCCTGTATAAGAGCCAGTTTTTTTCCATCGTGCAGAAACCTCTTCTGGAGTTCCTCTATCTACAATCGTACCACCCCTAAAGCCTCCTTCAGGTCCCAAATCAATGATATAGTCCGCCTGACAAATAACATCAAGGTTATGCTCAATCATAACGACGGTATTTCCTTTATCAACAAGCCGCTGGATTACTTCCATAAGAACCTTGACATCAGCAAAGTGCAAGCCTGTAGTAGGCTCGTCAAGAATATAAAGGGTCTTGCCAGTTGACGGACGTGCAAGCTCCGTAGCAAGCTTTACGCGCTGAGCCTCACCGCCTGAAAGAGTAAGCGCGCTCTGACCAAGCTGAACATAGCCAAGCCCAACGCTTTTCAAAGTCTCCAGCTTTCTCGCAATATGCGGAACATGCGAGAAGAACTCTGCGGCTTCCTCAATTGTCATCTCAAGGACATCAGAAATTGACTTGCCCTTGTACCTTACATCAAGAGTCTCCTGATTAAAACGCTTACCGTGGCAGACATCACACTGAATAAAGACATCAGGCAAGAAGTTCATCTCAATTGTGATTGTTCCAGCACCCTGACAATTCTCGCATCTTCCGCCCTTTACGTTAAAACTGAACCTTCCGCCCTTGTATCCTCTCGCCTTTGAATCTGGCAGGGAAGCAAAAAGCTCCCTTATCGAATCAAAAACTCCCGCATAAGTGACGGGATTGCTTCGAGGAGTACGCCCAATTGGACTTTGGTCAATATTTATAACCTTGTCTATATTCTCCAATCCAGAAATAGACTTATACTTTCCGACTGGATAATCAGTACGCATAAGGGTATTCGACACGGCAGGATAGAAAACATCAGAAAGCAGCGTTGACTTTCCGCTTCCCGAAACGCCTGTAATACAGGTAAAAGTTCCAAGAGGAATGTCGATGCTCACATTCTTGAGATTATGCTCGGAAACACCCTTCAACGATATAAAAGATCCATTGCCTTTACGCCTCTCTGAAGGGACCTCCATTCGGAGCCTGCCAGAAAGATATTGCCCCGTAACGCTCTCAGGAACTTCCATAATCTGCTCAGGAGTGCCAGAAGCAACGACATGACCACCGTGCACACCTGCCCCAGGACCAATATCAACAATCCAGTCGGCAGTACGCAAAGTCTGCTCATCGTGCTCAACGACAATCACAGAATTTCCAAGCCCACGCAAGTACGTGAGAGTATCGATAAGACGCTGGTTATCCCTCTGATGAAGACCAATACTAGGCTCGTCCAAAATATACATTACACCTGTAAGCCCGGAGCCAATCTGGGTAGCAAGCCTGATTCTCTGAGCCTCACCACCAGAAAGAGTTCCCGCGCTGCGTTCCAAAGTAAGATAGTCAAGACCAACATTTTTGAGGAACGAAAGCCTTGCCTTTATCTCTTTTAGTACCTGCTGGGCGATAAGCATCTCTGTCTCGGTAAGCTTCAAGGACTCCACAAAATCAAGCGACTCAGAGACCGAGAGGGCACAAAGCTCAACTATGTTCTTGCCGCCAACCGTAACTCCAAGAGCCTCCTGTCGAAGTCGCTTGCCATGACAGCTCGAACACTCCGACACAGACATATACTTTTCTTCGATTTTAACACGCTGGGCTTCACCCCAAGCTTCGGAATGCCGTCTCTTCATCTCCGCAAGAACACCAATCCACGGACGGTTATACTCGCTCATTCCCTCACCGCTCTGCTTTTTGTAAATCCAATGGATATTGCGAGTAGGGTCTCCGTTCCATAATACAGAGAACTGTTTTTCAGAAAGCTCAGAAATAGGAGTATCAAGCGAAAATCCGTACTCTGCGGCTATAGCTCCAAACATAGAGGAGTTCCATTCGCTGTCAGGACTAAAGAACGGAAAAGCGCCTTCATTAAAAGAAAGGCTCTTGTCTGGCAGGATTTTGCGCTCATCCCACTCCATTTTTTGACCAATTCCCGTACACTCAGGACATGCACCAAAAGGATTATTGAAACTGAACAACCGCGGCTGCAACTCAGGAATTGAAATACCGCAGTCAGGACATGCATTATGCTGTGAAAAAAACACTTCCTGCTCAATATAATCCTTCTCGGAATCAACCTTACCGCCAGAAGCAAGTATTGAGCGGGCAACTTCGTCATATGCCGTCTCGCCCTTATTCACCCGCCGCAAAACGATTATAATGCCGTTCGCACTTTGCAAGGCCGCCTCAACGCTTTCAGCAAGGCGTTTACGAACATCACCACGAACGACAATTCTATCTACGACAATCTCAATCGTATGTTTTTTTTGCTTGTCAAGCTTTATTGAGTCATCCAAATCGACCATAAGGCCATCGATTCTAGCCCTGAGGAATCCAGACTTTTTTGCGTCATCAATGATTTTTGCGTGCTCGCCCTTCTTGCCCCGAATAACAGGAGCAAGAAGAGTTATGCGTGTTCCTTCGTTCCAAGAAAGGATAGTGTCAATAATCTGGTCATCAGTCTGTTCGTTTATCTCACGACCGCATTTAGGACAATGAGGCTTTCCGATACGAGCAAAAAGAAGCCTGTAGTAGTCATAAATCTCTGTGACGGTTCCAACCGTAGAACGAGGGTTACGGTGCGTTGTCTTCTGCTCTATTGAAATTGCAGGAGAAAGTCCCTCTATAAGGTCAACGTCTGGCTTATCCATGCTGCCAAGGAACTGTCGGGCATAGCTGGACAGAGACTCCATGTACCTGCGCTGCCCCTCCGCAAAAAGGGTGTCAAAGGCAAGGGATGACTTGCCGCTGCCAGAAAGACCAGAAATGACAACCAGTTTGTTGCGAGGAATGTCAACGTCGATGTTCTTAAGATTATGTTCGCGGGCACCACGAATAGAGATTTTATCGCCCTTTACAAAATTGATGTTCACGAGTCTATTTTAGCAGAAATCAGCAAAATAGAAAATAGCAGGACTTAGCAACTTGTTTCGCAACCGCATACACAGAAAAATTTTTTTTAATTTTTTTTCAAAATTCTGTTGACATTTTTTTTAATAAAGACTATATTCTATACATCGACGCGCTGCTAGCGAGTCAAACGAAAAAAAACACTTTCCCCGATTGTGTAATGGTAGCACTTCAGATTCTGGTTCTGATTGTGGGGGTTCGAATCCTCCTTGGGGAACTAAAGCAGACCGAAAAGCCTGCTTTTATTTTCTGGTCCCTTCGAATATCGGTTTAGTTCGCCGCCCTCTCAAGGCGGAGAGATGGGTTCAACTCCCGTAGGGACCGCTAAAACCTTAATACTT
>CADCRJ010000171.1 GCA_902803735.1 uncultured Spirochaetaceae bacterium | reverse complement strand
CTCAAAAATGGCGGGGATAACGAAGTGGCTCGCTTGATTGCTTCTCGGCTCGCTCAAAAGAAGCCTGAATTCGTGTGCTTTTCTGTTTATGTCTGGAACCGTGTGATTCTTGAGAACACTTGCCTTGAACTAAAAAAAATCCTGCCGAATTGCATTTGTATTGCAGGGGGACCGGAAGTAACGGCAGATCCTCTTTCTTTTAAGAGCTTTGACTTTATGATTGCAGGACAGGGAGAGAGAGCAATGGTAGAGCTCTTGAATCAAAGCTCTCTTAATAATTTTTGTGATTCAGCTACTGCAAATTCATCTGAAAAATCAACGCAAACAGGATTTGCTTTTGGAATACAGGGCATCTACCAAAGCGAAAAATCTCCACAAGGCGACTCCAACCCTGCCGAAGTTGTCAGAGCCTGTCCTTTGCCACCTGACATGACGGCTTCACCATATCTTGACGGTACCCTTGATGTAAGCAAATACGGCGGAGCTTTGTGGGAACTTGCGCGAGGATGCCCGTTCAAATGCTCTTACTGCTACGAATCAAAGGGCGAGAAAAAAATCGCTTACTTTCCGCTGGAGCGTCTGGAAAAAGAAATCGAGCTGTTTGCAAAAAAGAATATTTCTCAGGTATTCGTGCTTGATCCGACTTACAACGCCAGCAAAGAACGGGCAATTAAAATGCTAAAAATCATAGAGAAAAAAGCGCCCGGAATGTTCTTCTACTTTGAGGCTCGTGCGGAATTCATTGATAGGGAGCTTGCCCACGCATTTTCTCGGATTCCATGCTGCTTGCAAATTGGCTTGCAGAGTGCGAATCCAGAAGTCTTGAAAAACGTCCACAGAACGCTCGACAAGAAAAAATTCGTCAAAAATATCGGCTTTTTGAATGAGGAAGGAGTAACATTCGGATTTGACCTGATTTATGGCTTGCCTGGTGATAATTTTAAGGGGTTCTGCGACAGCATAGACTTTGCGTTGGAGCTTTATCCAAACAATCTGGAACTCTTTTGTCTGAGCGTTCTGCCAGGAACGGACTTGCACGATGCAGCAAAAGGATTCGGCTTGGAATGGGAACAAATGCCGCCTTATCATGTACTGAAAACTCCACAGTTCGGCGAAAAAGATTTGGAGCGAGCGGAAAAAGTTTCTTTTGCAACGAATCTTTTCTATACAAAGGGGCGTGCAGTGCCTTGGTTCAACTCGGTTCTTTATGTCTTAAAAGAAAAGCCCAGCGAATTCTTGAAAAAATTTGCAGACTATATAGAAAAAAACTGCGCAAAAGCGACAGAGCCTATAAAGTCTTGGACAGCAGAGAAAAATGCCGCCCAAATAGAAGAACTTCAAATTGCGTTCGTCCAAAAAATGTTCCGCGAAAAGCACAAGGAACGCTTCTTGCCTGCGGCAGAGGATTTAATCCGCATACACTCTGCTCTTGGCCGCTGTACCTTTGACGGTTCCGAATCCACATTCGCAACGCACTACCATCCTGATGATGTGATGAGCGAGTATGGCACCGACATAGAGTTTTTTACCGAGAACTGCGGCAAACAAAAAAGCCAAGTAAAAGTGTTCGTAGGCAAAAATGGAGCAGACTGGCGTGTCTTGTAATTTAAATTTTGGTTCATTCTCTGGCTAATTGTTGAGTATAGAAATTAATCCATGTTTTTTAATATAGCTTGAAGTTTTTTTACGTCGGTATCATTAGGATTAAGTTTTAAAAGTTGCTGTAAATCTGCTTCGGCGGCATCTCGTTTTTTTAAGATTATATAAGTGCAACATCGTGCTACATATCCTTCAAAATTTTCAGGATCAATTTCAAGAGCTTTATTGCAGTATTTTAAAGCTACTTTAGATTTTCCAAGTTTATTGTAAGCCTGTGCTATTTTTGCATATGCTAAAGGGTATTTATTATCTAGCTCAATAGCCTTTTTATAATCCTTTATCGCTTCTTTGCATTTGCTCAAATCATAATATACACATCCTCTGTTTATATATGCATCTATATTATTTTCTTGCTTTTTTATTACATAACTAAAATCTTCAATAGCTTTTTCATATTCTTTTACATACATATATGTAATTCCCCTGTTTTCATAAATACCGGGATCAGTCTCGTCTCCATAAAGCTCTATGATTTTTGTGTAGTCCGTTATGGCTTTTCCATATTGCCCAATTAACATATTTACATCACCACGTACGGCATAACAAGCTATTATATTATTATTAATCAGGACATTACAATCTTCTAATGCTGTTTCATATTCTCCGCAACGCATAGCGCAATAAATTCTATATTGTAAATAGGATTTGTTTAGCGGCTCCTTTTCAAGTATTTTTGTACAAAATCTTACACCATCTACATATTGTTCGGAATTTGTATATACAGCAACGAAAGCCAAATTAACAACTTCACTATCAGGATATTTTTCTATAAGTTTTTCTAATATTCTTAGTGATTTATCATATTCCTTTGATTCACAAAAATTTACTGCCTGCTCAAGCTCATATTTTTCTTGCTCTGTAAAATTATCTTCTTGAAGTTCCAATGAACTACAAACGACATTAGCAAACAACAATATAATTGTTATGCTTAATATATATTTTAAATTCTTACTCATTTTTATTTCCTTATTAACTAAAATTTAAATTGAACCCCACATTTTATTGACGGACAACCACATCCACTACTATTTGCTATTGTCCCCAAATCTATTCGTCCAGGATTTTCCTGCATAGCTTTACTTAAGTCACCTTTATAAGTATTTACAAAATCATTTAAATCAAAAGGTGTTCTTATTTCTGCACCAGTTTCTGTAATAGATGCAACTCCAGCAAAAAAAGTCGATTTCTTTCCTATTTTTACTGAAAGAGATCTTAGATTTGGATCAATTTCTGTTTTATTTGGCATCAACCCATTCACTTTATCAAGAATAACTCTTGCAAATGATTTCTTAACAGTTTTTTCCACTACTTCAGGAGTTTTTATATCAGAAGTTTGTGTACAGGATATATTCTCCTTTGTTGCACCCAAAGTTTTATCTGATGTTTCATTCAACACATCTGCAGTACTTTCATCAGAAGCTCCATGTTTTTCTGTGCTCATGTCTTGCGATTCACTATTTTCAGTCAACTCATCGTTTTGACTGCTTTTTACGGAGGCATTTTCTTCAGACTTAGCTTTTCCGTTTTTATTTAAATTAGAATTATTCTCCTCTGCTTTTTTCTCTTCTTCCTTACTCTTGTCGCCAGAGAAAAAATCTTTTATGCCGTCCCATGCCTTGCCTAATAGCCCTTTCTCCTTTTGCTCTGTGCTTTTTTCCTTTGCTTCGCTCCTGTCTTTGTCTTTATTGCTCCTGCCAAAGCAATCTTTTATCCTGTCTATTACTCCACGCTCTTTTTTCTCTGCCCCGCCACCTTCTTTCTTGTCCTTGTCGCTCCTCTCTTTTTTGTCTCTTTTATCCTCTGAGCCTTTACCATCGTTGCTGTCCTTGTCATTCTTGCACTTGTCTCGCCCTCCGTTCACCTCAAGCCGCAGCTCATACTCCGTAAGCTCCCTGAATCCCTCCTTCTCCGCATTCTTTAGGAATTCCTCATATTCATTCCTTACTTCTTCCATTTGCTTTTTGTTCATTTGTTTCTCCCCCTTATGAACTTTTTATATAACAAGGCTTTTTAGCCATTTGTAATACCAAATCATATCACTATAATTCTTTAACACAGTGTCGGCTTCATCCATAACAAGCTCTGCCTGTTTCAATTCCAATTGAGTATTTATTCCCCTTGAAACCTGAATTTCTAAAGTTTCATAATATTTTTTCTTGTTTAAGAAAGTTTCTAGTGCAGTATTAAAAAGAGATTCATAATGTGAAATTATTTTATCATACATTGAAAGAGTTACATCTTTATTCGTCAAATACAAATTTCTTTGTTCTTGTGATATTTCAAGATTCTTTTTAAAAAGCTTTTTGTTTCTTCTAAGTCTACTTATATTCTCTGGTGAAAATTCCAAAGATATGCCTACAGTCCAATTTATTATACCTTTTTCTTTCCAAGCATCAGCAAGCTTTTTGTAATGGACAGTTTCAAGCTCGTACTCAGAAGAACATTGAAGTCCTAATTTTGGGGCATAATTCTGATTATCAAGAATATTTTGAATAAAAAGATTTTTATTCTGTAAATCAAGTTGTCGCAGAGTAAAATCATAAGGAACGAAAATTACTTGATCAGTCGGAAGTTCTGAATCATATAAGATATTGAGATCATCGCCACACAATATTTTCAATTCACTTAAAATTTTTTCTTTTTGTTCCGTATGCTCAATGAGTTTTTCACTACAATCCAAATATTTATTCTGACATTCCCAAATGTCAATCATAGAAATAACTCCACGATTACGGTTTTCTTCAAGATAAGAAATTGTATATTCAAGCAATTCTATAGCCTTATTTGAATTATTGAGTTGCCGCAAATTTTTTCGTAACAGTATGTAATCATAAGCAACTTGAACTTTCACAGAAAGCTCGGAGGATTTTCTTGCTGAAATTTGAAATTCAAGTTCATTTTTGTAACTTTCACTTATAGGATCCCCATTAAAATGAAAAAAAGCAGGATTCAAACTTTGTGTATAAGCCAATGAGAATGATGGAATTTGATCATAGCCAATATTGTCCGATTCAGCATTTCCAAAATCATCCATAAAATAACGGTTTAATTTGTAGCCAGCCTCAGATTTAACAACTCCGCCTCCAGGAACAGTAAAAGAAGTTGCAAAGCTTGTTTCTGCAGAATACGGAAATTTCTCAATATTTTTGTATGTTCTTGTGTATCCGTTTGCAGCATATAACATAAATGTTGGTAAATATACGTAACCAGAGTAGTCTGAATTTATTGCCGCTAAATCTTCCTGCATTTTTGCGATTTTTAGATTTCCACTATTTTTTTCACATTTATCCCACAAAATCTCAAGTTCGGAAGATGCATACACAAAAGAACAGAGAATAATTTGAATAAAGCATATTGCAAAATTTTTCTGTTTCATATTCTATACCATAAAATCCATTTTTTTGAGCAAATAGTAAATTATTCTGTTCCGATCAAGTACGATTCTAGCATCTGTTTCCAAGCCTGCTTTTATTGGAAATTTTTCACCTTTTCTGTTACAGAATTCCGTTCTATCAATATCTGCATAAATGACATAAAACAGACTGGATTTATCAAGTCCTGTTCTAATATCTGGATCTACAGAAACAATTGTTCCTTCAGCACCTTTATATTCAAAGTAAGGAAATGCAGATAAACGATATTTTACTTTTAATCCTTCATGGATTTTTCCAATATCTTTTGGAGGAACTTGAAGCTCTACTCTGAAATGTCTTTGATCATTAGGGATTATATTTAAGACACTTACATTACTTTCAAGATAGTCTCCTACATTTAGAGATGAATTCTCTTGTACAAATCCATCGACAGGAGAAGTTACGGAAAGAAAAAGATATTCATTTTCAAGTTTTTGAAGTTCTGCTTCAATTTTATTGTATTCAAGTGTGACTTCATTTTTTTCCGTATGAATTTTTGCAACAAAATCTGAAATATAGCTGTCAAGTTCAGAAACTGCAACTTGATATTCTATTTTACGTTGGTTTATGTTTTTTTTATTTCTTATGGCAATTGGATTATTCTCTTCTTCCTCATATAAAAACTTGCTCAGCTTTTCTTTCTGCAAAAGTTCCTTTTTTTGATTCTCAAAAGCATCAAATCTAGAATAATAGAGACTGTCATTTTTAGATATGACATTCTTACCTTCATTAAAACTTCGTATTAATAAATTTAATCCTCTAAGTTTTTTTTTAATATCATCTTTTTGAGAAGAAAGCATTTCCTTCTGTGCTTCATATATTTTAGGATCAATTTTATACAAAACATCATTCTTATTTACCTTTTGACCAGGTTTATATTTAAGTTCAATTATCTGACCAGGAACAACATTTTTTACAGATGATACATTTCCCTGAGTTCTGACAATGCCACTTACATGCACTACATCATCAATTTTTCCGAAACAAACTATACAAACAACTGCTAAAAAACAAATTATTACAGAGAAGAAGAGTATTTTCATTTCTTTTGGTTGTTGCAATAAAAAAAATTCTTTTGTATACGGCATTTGATTAATATGAGTTGGAATTAAAACTTTATTCATTTTGTGCTCTCCACAACTCTGAATATTTTCCGTTTTTTGCAAGTAGCTCAGAATGAGTTCCTTGCTCTAGTAATTTACCTTTATCAAACACAAAAATACAGTCACAATTTTTTACGGTAGAGAGCCTATGAGCGACCATAATTACGGTCGTGTTTTTTATGTTGTAAACACAATTCATAATTGCACGCTCAGAAATACAATCAAGGCAGGAACTTGCTTCATCAAGGATAAGTATATCATGTTTTGTGGCTAAAACTCTGCCCAATGCTATTCTTTGCCTTTCGCCACCAGACAGAGTAGCACCATGTTCTCCAATTACAGTATTGAATTTCTGTGGTAATGCATCTATAAAATCATAAGCCATGGCATCTTTTGCAGCTTGCTCCATAATTTCTTTTTGAGGACAATCAACACTCCAAAGGATATTATCTTGTATAGTACCGCTGAATAAAAGACACTCTTGTGGAACATAGCCTATTGCTTTTCTATATTCATCAGTTTTATAATTTTCGATATTTTTTCCATCTATGAGAATATTACCGTTATTTATTTTATAAAATCTCATTAGAAGTTTTATTAACGTAGATTTTCCACTTCCAGAAGTTCCTACAAATGCAACCTTTTTACCGACAGGAATTTTTAGTGAAATATTGCTAATAGCGTTGTCCCTCATTCCATAAGAAAATGAGACATTTGAAAATTCAATTTCACCAAAAAGAGAAGTTACAGGCTCTCCATCAAAAACATTTTCTGTCTCTTCTTTTTCTTCAAAGATATCAGCAAGCCTTTCTATGCTAACAAATACTTCTTGCCAGTACGCTTGCATAGTTAAAACTCTCGTCAAAGGCGATAAAAAAAAGTTTGATAGTATAGAAAAAGACACGAGTTGTCCCAATGTCAAGCATCCATCAAAAATCATATTACTACCGTACCAATACAGAGCAAGGGTTCCGAATGATGAAAGTAAAGACTGAAGCGATTCTTGAATGTTATCCAATCGACCTAGTGACAAACGTTTAAAACCGCTATCAACGATAAACTCTTCAGATTTTTCAAATACCTTTCGCTCAGTTGCAAGTGCTTTTATTGTAGAAATTCCATTTATACATTCATACATAAGAGCATTTTTCTCAGCATTTAATACCGCCTGTTCTTTTATGAGGCGTCGGAAAGTATCTTTTAAAAGCCAAACTACAATAGCAGAAATTAGAACTGGAATAATGATTATGACAACTAATCTTGTACCAAGCCGTATAAGAAATGCTCCACCTATCAAAATCATAATTGAATCAAGACATACTGACAAAGAAGAAGAAGATACAGCACATCGAATTGCAGAAACATCATATAAGCGAGAAAGTATTTCGCCAGTTTTTCGCAATGAGAAAAAATTTAGTGGAAGTTTTAGCAAGTGGTAAAAAAAATCTGCTGTAAGTGTAACATCTAATTTTGTACTAAGATCCTGCAGTAGCATACTTCTACAAAATTCCATACAGAATTGAAACAAAATAACCAAAAGATAGCACAACGAACATATATTCAATGTTCCTTTTATTTGAGAATACAATACTTCGTCTATAAGAAATCTAAAAAAGAAAGATGTTATAATTCCAAATATAGAAAGAATAATACTTGCAATGAAAATTTGGACTACTATTTTTTTATAAGGCTTTAAAAGCGATATAAAATTAATAAAACTTAATCGATCTTTAGACTTCTTAAAATCAGTTGTCGGCGAGAAAATAAAAAAAATACCTGTCCAAATAGATTTTAAATATTCTGCGGAAATTCTTTTTTTACCAATTGCTGGGTCATAAACAAGAAATGATTGTCCAGATTTTTTATAAACAATAATGTAATGCTCTCGATCATCAATATTTGTATGAAAAATAGATGGAAAAGTGATTTTTTCTATTTCTTTTTTATCAGAAACTAATGATTTACATGTCAAACCAAAAGTTTCTGCTGCTTTCACAACTCCAAATCCAGATGTTCCAGCCGTATCTGTACAGGCAAATTTTCGAATACTACGAAGAGATACATCCTTATCGAAGTGTGTAAATATCATGGCAAGACAGGCTGCTGCACAGTCTGTCTCATCATGTTGGGGTATAAATTTCATAAAAACTCTCTCACTTTATTTATAAATAATATTATATAGCTATTCAATATTAGCAACAATAAAAGAAATGTTATTGAGAACTTTTTTTTAACAATATAAATCATTTTAAATCATTGATTTGTTATAAAATATCTCCATTTTCTCCAGTTCAAAAAGAATTTGAAAAAAAGTCGAATTCATCCGTATAATATAGATATGAAAAAACAGTTTTTATTTATTTTGGGAATCTTTTTTTTAATCACTTCTAGTTTTGCCCAAAATTCTTATTTTGATAATTACGTCTATCAGATGTGGAGCTCTTTTGGAGGGCTAAAAGGCACAACCGCAACCGATATAATCCAAACTAGGGACGGCTTCATTAATATCAGTACATACGAGGGACTTGTAAAATTTGACGGCGTAGAGTTCAATACGTTTAAAAAAGCAAAAGACAATGACCTTAGTTTCGTTTCTGTACGCTCATCTTTAGAAGACTCTAGCGGAAACCTTTGGCTTGGCTCCAACGATGAAGGATTACAACTTATTTCTCCAGAAGGAAATAAGAATTTCACGACAGAAAACGGGCTTCCAAACAATTCTGTGCGAGCACTTGCAGAAGATAAACTCGGCAATATTTGGGTTGGAACTGCAGCTGGCGTAGTTTATCTTTCGCCAAGCAAGCATATTTTCACTCCCCAGTTTGAGGCAGGAGCTACTGCAAAAGGAATAATCGCAACGGCTCTTTATTGTGACACTGCAGGACGAATTTGGCTCCTAACCGCAAATGAGCAGGGTCTGTACCTTTTTTCAGACGGAATTTTCAAGACAATTCCAGAGCTAGATTCTTTTGGTTCCTATTTTGCTACT
>CADCRJ010000170.1 GCA_902803735.1 uncultured Spirochaetaceae bacterium | reverse complement strand
GGACAGGTTTTACAACAATTTTTGTTCCATCATAATCGACAGATGCCTTGCCGCTTTCATTGAACTTGCCCTCGATTATCAAGGATGCGAGCTGATCCTCAATCTCGTTCTGCAACAAGCGACGCATCGGTCTTGCTCCCATTGAAGGGTCGTAACCATGATCTAGCAAGTATTCGCGGGCTTTTGGCTTTATCTGAAGAGAAATGTTTTTCTCTGCAAGACGACCTTCAAGCTCTGCGACCTGCAAATCAAGAATCTGAGAAATCTGCTCCCTGTCAAGCGGCGTAAAGACAACTATATCGTCAATACGGTTTATAAGCTCAGGACGCATGATTTTCTTAAGCTCTTCCATTGCATTCTGCTTTATCTCTGACGCAGGAAGCACGCCCTCGTTCACAGAAGCGAATCCAAGCCTTTTCTCAGCCATTATCTCACGAGCACCCGCGTTGCTAGTCATTATTATGACCGTATTGCGGAAATTGACCGTGTGACCAAGACTATCGGTAAGCTGACCTTCCTCAAGGATTTGCAACAGAAGATTGAAAATGTCATTGTGAGCTTTCTCAATCTCGTCAAACAACACTATTGAGTACGGCTTCTGTCTTACACGGTTGGTAAGGACACCGCCTTCCTCATAGCCGATATATCCTGGAGCTGAACCTGTCAAACGGGTTGACTGGTATTTGTCCATAAAATCGCTCATGTCAATGCGGATAAGAGAATCCTCTGAGCCGAACAGAACCTTTGCAAGACTCTTGGCAAGCTGAGTTTTTCCAACGCCTGTAGGACCAAGGAAAATAAAAGAGCCTATAGGTCTGTTAGGCGAAGACACGCCTGAGCGAGAACGGCGGATAGTGCTTGCGAGCAAACGCACGGCCTCGTCCTGCCCGACTAGAGTCTTATGAATCTCTTTCTCAATGTTAAGCAGACGAGAAGACTCGTTATCGTCAAGCTGCTCAACAGGAACGCCTGAGACCATAGAGACGATTTTGGCAATATCGCTAACAGAGACACGGCGACGAACAGTAAACGTGTTGTTACGCCAATAATTGCTGAACGTCTCAAGTTTTTCTTTAAGCTCGCGCACTTTGTCCCTGACCATTGCAGCGTGCTCATAATCTTGGTTAGCAACAAGCTCATCCTTCTCGTTGGTAAGAAGCTCTATAGATTTTTCAAGCTCCTCCAGCTCAGCAGGCTTTTCGTATTCCTGTATTTTGAGAGAACTGCCTGCCTCATCAAGGATGTCAATTGCCTTATCAGGCAAGAATTTCTCTGGAATATAACGCTTGCTGAGTTTTACTATCGCATGAATAACATCATCGTCATAAATGACATTGTGATAATCCTCGTACTGCTTCTTCAAGCCGTTCAGGATTTGCACAGTATCTTCTACGCTAGGCTCCTCAACCTTAACGGTCTGGAAACGGCGTTCAAGGGCAACGTCTTTTTCTATGTAACGGCGGTACTCTTTGAAAGTTGTAGCACCAACAATCTGAATCTCCCCACGGCTCAACGCAGGCTTTAGGATATTGCTTGCGTCCATCGTGCCGTCAGGACTTCCCGCACCAATAATCATGTGAAGCTCATCTATAAAAAGGATGATGTCGCCAGACTCCTTGACCTCTTTCATCATTCTTTTCATGCGTTCCTCAAAATCGCCGCGGTAACGGGTTCCTGCTACCATAGCCGTAAGGTCAAGGCACAGAATCCGCTTTTTCAGCAGATTGTACGGAACATTGCCATTTGCTATGCACTGGGCAAGCCCCTCTGCAACGGCTGTCTTACCAACGCCAGGCTCACCCAGAAGAATCGGGTTGTTCTTTGTTCTGCGGCTTAAAATCTGAATAACGCGTAAAATTTCTTTGTTTCGTCCAACGACGGGGTCAAGCTTGCCGTCCTTTGCAAGTTTTGTCAAATCTCGGCTAAACTCTGAGATAAATGATTTTTTTTGCTTTCCGAAGCTGTCAGTTTTCGCATTGCGGGAACCAGCGAACTCATCCATGAGCTCGCCTTTTTTTGCATTTAAAGCATCTTCGCTGTTGCTGTTGTTTTTTATCTGAATCTCTTTTGCAGTCGTACGAACATAGTCAACAGAAAGCCCAGCTTTTTCAAAGAAGCGCGCGGAAACGCTCTGTTCCTCCCTAAGAGCGGCAAGAACTAAATGCTCTGTTCCCACATAATCATTTCTCATTGAGCGGGACTCAATAACGGCAATATCAAGCATAGTCCTTAGCCTGCGTGACGGTGGCAAAGAACCAAAAGACGGCAAATCCTTCGATGGAGAAAAAGTTTGCTCCAATGCCAGCTGATAAGTAAGAACATTCACGTCCATTTGCTGCAACAGCTGATAGCCATAGCCTTCCGCAGACTTTAAAAGAGCAAGTAGCACGTGTTCAGGAAGCAGTTCCCTTGAACCAGTCTGTCTGCCCTCTTCTTGTGCCAAGGAGGTCAAAAGATTCTGAGCAATATTTGATAAGCCTTTCATAATATTCACCCCACGCTATATCAGGCAATTATTTTTAGATTCTCAAACGCTTCTTGGAGAATCAAAGCCCGCAAATGTTCCTCTTTCAAAACGCTATCGTCAGAAAGATCCTTAGGAAAATTGAATTTTTTTGTATCAAGCACAAACTGCAAGTGTCCTTTCTGTATTCTGTAAAGCAATGCACAAAGCTCATTGTCCTCAATGCCTTCCAGCAAACCAAGATTTTTACCCCATTTTATATCGGATACCACCTCAAAAGCTTCTCTGAGCGGCTCCAAAAATGTAAAGCGAATCTTTGCATAAGAACGGTAGATTCTGTCTCGGATTACAGTAGGTTGCTTTTCAAGCAGCTCATTACGCATTCGTCTCTCATATTTTGCAATATAAGAAGCGGCAGAAACAACATTCGCAATCTGGTCAAATTCATTTCCATTACCAGAATTTTTTGAAGAAATCTGGTAAAAACTGCCTAATGAAGAATTTTTCTCAACACCAGCACCAAAGCAATCTTTTATCACGATACCCTTTTCATCGAGTTCTTTGCAAACAGCAGGAATCTTATCGACAAAAGAAAGCGACGGAAGATGAAGCCTGCAAGAAACTTTCATTCCACTGCCACAATCAGCAAACGCAGAAGTAAGGAAACCAAGCTCAAAACTTGCTGCGAACTGCACAGAATTCTGAAGTTCGTCATCAACCGCACGGCACTGCTTAAAAGCCTTCTCCGCGTTCAAGCCTGGCACAAAAGCCGCGATACGCACATGGTCAATATCATTAACAACACAAGAAACACAGCCGTCGGTACGGATTACGACACCGCTGCCAGAGGAGACTGGCGTATTAACGTCTATAACACCACGCTCGCACAGGATTTTTCGACCAAGCTCGTTCAAGTCGCTAGTCAAAACAACCTGATAATTATCAGGATTCTGACAATGAGAGAATGAGTCAAAAACAAGCGTCTTAACCCTTTGCGCATCATCTTCCTTGAATTTCTGAGGGAATGGGAAATTAGCCAAATCCCTGGCAAGCCTTATTCTTGTTGAAAGGACAACATCATTTTCTGGCCCGGACTCTGCGTACCATGCGTCAGAAGACATTTCACTCATCGTCGCCTCCGGCAACAGGTGTCTTTTCCAACGCCTTGAGATAATCGCGATACATGGCGGCTTTTTCATAATCCTCATGTTTCAAGGATTCCTCTAGCTTTGCCTGTATGACAATACGGTCTGTAAGCACGGAACGGAAATTCTTAAGACGCTTTGGCATTGAGCCTGTATATGAAGAAACTACGCCAATATTCTTGAATATCGGTGCTATATCTTCTTTAAAAATCGAATAACATTCTGGACAACCTGCGTGCTTTGAGTTTTTTATAGTAGAAAGTGATGTTCCACACACAGGGCAAAGCTTTTTATCATCCTCAGAAACCTTTCTGTTTCCAATGTCTGAAAAAGCGTTGAACAAAGCCGCGAGGGATTTTCCTATGGTCTTTGAATCAGGAGAAACGCCATAACGACGAGCACATTCTATGCACAGATTCAATTTTCTCTTTGTATTTCCGTTTGCCTGTTCAATATACAGGACTGCTTCATTTTCATTGCAAAGGTCACAAATCATACAAAAAACACCGCTAAAACAATAATAAGGATATTCCTAAAAATCTATTCCGAGATTCTTAGAAATAGCCTGCGAGTTCTAAATCGCCATAATAACACGACTTAACCAGTTGCTAAACAACTGTGCATCGTACCTTCAAAAATACCCCTAAAAACAGAAGTTTTCAGAGGTGCACTTTTCTAATACTTCTAATATAAATCAGTATTAAAAACATTTAAAGTGAATTGATTATATTTTTCTCAATGTATCTATAGGTTTTTCAGAGCCTGCCTTTATTGCCGGCAATGCGCTCATAAAGAGAGAGAGCACAAGAGTACCGCTAGCAATAATCACAAGTTGCCCCAACGGAACTGCCATCGGAACATCCTGCAAATAAAAGGCAGGGTCAAGCAGATGAACTTCAGAAAAATCCTTCATAGACCCATGCAAAAGAATATAATGAAATTCTGTGAATATGTTTATGAATTTTTCGATATTATTCATAATTACGTTAAAATTCACTGAACATAAAAGCCCACACGGAATTCCAATCAGAACGCCCAAAGCACCCGTCACCATACCTGTTATAAGGAAAGCCTGCGTAATGCCACCAGATGTAGCACCAAGGCTCTTCAATATAGCAATCTCCTTGCGGCGTTCCATTACCAGCATTACAAGGGCACTCGAAATATTAACGGACGCGACAAGAACTATGAGCATCATTATTACAAGCAACATAATCTGGGTTGATGCAAAGTTCTGGTACTCAGCGGCATTTATCTCATTCCAGCGATATATCTTGGTCATTGCAGGGACTGCGAACTGCAAGTCATTGAACGCCTGCTCCAGCTCCTGACCGAACGCGTTTTTTGTCTCAATGCCGATAGAAATCGTGGAGGACTTCAAAGGAAGCACAGAGTAGCCCACTTGAAGCGGAATAAAGACCCATAGGGCGTCAAGTTCTTGATAGCCGCTTGATACAATTCCTGTAATCTTAAAAGGCGTAATTTTTGGCAGAATGCGCCCGTCCCCAGTTTCCTTTGTGGTAATGAGCCTGAATGTGTCACCAGCTTTTAAATGAAGCGTGTCAGCAAGCTTCTCGCCAATAATCGCAGAGTTCTTTGCGTCAAGACTCATCTCGCCGTCCGTTACCTTAAAAAGAGAGCGGAACGCCTGATTTCTGGAGAAGACATCTGTCTCAACGGCCCTTACAGTAGCACCTGTTCTTCCAGCAGAGGAAGAAGCCAAGCCAATGCCCTTAATCTCAGGGTAAGCAAACTCAACGGATTCCACTTTTTCAAGCGAGCGAGAAAGCTCTGCAAGAGATTCTGCAGAGTTTGACTCTGGGGAGTCGCTATAAAGAATGCAGTTTATATGAGACGAAGACAAACCTATCATTCGCTCCGTTATTCCCTGAATCATGCCGTCAGAGATTGAAAGCACCATGACAAGAGGCACAAGGCTTATACCAATGCAGACGAACGCACCGACAAGGCTTCTTCTGGCATTTGATTTTTTTCCAGTACGAGGAAACAACAGCCTGTATGCGAACATAAGGGAAGAAGCAGTTTTCATTTTACATCCTGTATTTTTAGCTGTCCGTTCTTTATCGAATAGCATACGTCACCGTTCTTTGCAAGGGACATATCATGTGTAACAAGGATAAGGGTTTTCTGGTACTTGTCAGCCATAGAGAAAAGCAAATCCCCTATCATAACAGCATTCGCAGGGTCAAGGTTTCCTGTCGGCTCGTCCGCAAGAATCAGCTCCGGGTCGTTTATGAGAGAGCGAGCAACTGCAACCCTCTGTCTTTCACCGCCCGAAAGCTGCGACGGCAAGTGATTGAACCGAGTGTCCAAACCAACGTCATGCAAGAGTTGGGTTGCTTTTTCTCGGGCAATTTTTTTTGAGACTCCCGCCATATAAGCAGGCAAGAATACATTCGCAAGAGCGGTAAAATCTTTCAAAAGATAATGGAACTGGAATATAAGCCCAAGGAACCCAGACCGATACTGAGCAAGCTCCTTCTCATTCATGTTAGTAATCTCAAAGTCACCGGCTTTTACAATGCCTGTTGTGGCAGAATCTAGTCCGCCAAGTATATTGAGGAACGTACTTTTACCGCTTCCGCTTTGCCCGACAACGGCAACTTTTCTGCCTTTCTCGATAGTAAGGTTCACGTCTTTCAAAATAGTGAGAGTCTCACTATCCGTTCGGTATGTTTTTTCAAGTCCTTGAACAGAAACTACAACATTACTCATCTCTCATCACCTCAGCAACAGTCATTTTTAAGACGCCCCGGCTTGCAGTCCAGCTGGCAAGAAGAGACGAAAAAATTCCAAAAATAGTAATCATAAGAATTTCACCCGGAATAAGCCGCGGCGGGATTCTTGAATAAAGCAGGAACATTATGTTTTCTTTTACGTATATTGCATTTTGTGGGTTAACAAGCATAACTACAAAATACTGCCCGAAATACACTATTTTTGATATGAGCATAAAGACAACGTCCATGCGGACACTAAGAAGAAGCCCTAGGACAAGCCCCGGAACGGCTCCAAAGAAGCCAATCAAAAAGCCCTGCATAATGAATATCGACTGAATAAGCGGACCTCGACCACCACAAGCAGACATTACGCTTATTTCTTCCCTACGCTCATAAACGATTCGTCTCATGCCGTTAAAGATATTTATACCAACAACGACAAAAATCAAGAATACAAGCAACATAAGCATATTTTTCTCAACACGGAGAGCACCAAAAAAAGAGCGGTTGTAATTCTTCCATGACTGAATTTTGCAATCAGGCAGCTCCGCACTCATTTTTGCAATTATTCTTGAATCAGCGGCTTTGTCACTAAGCTTTATTCCGTACATAAGCTTAGCATCCTTACCAAAGTATGTAGGACCATCGTCAACATTTATAAAAGCATAGGCAGAATTTATGTCCTCATAGCCCGTGCGGAAAATTCCTGTAACAAGGAAAATACGGTCTGATGCGAACAAATCTACATCTGTACCGCCAGAAAGAGCATACAGATTGACAGTGTTACCAACTCGGACACCAAGGCTTCGTGCAACCCCAACGCCAAGAACAATTGCATGTGGAGTAGCTAAATCAAAATTACCGCTCAGCATTGACACCTCGCGGGAAAAACCTGCATCAGCCTCACAGATGTTTGAAGGTACAGCCCGGATAAGCGCAGCAGTCTGCTTTGTATTTTTTCCGACCATAAGGCTCTGAGCCTCATAAAAAGGCGTATATGAAAGCACCTGCTTTTCTGAGGCGCAGAATCTATCAAGATTTTCAATATCAGAGTCAGAAACGCCCTCTACCCTGATATGATAAGAACTTACTTCCATGATTGCGTCGATAAAACTCATCTGAAAACCGTTCATTACGCTTATAACCGTAATAAGTGTCATAACGCCAAAACAAATTCCAAGAGAAGCAAGGAATGAAGTAACAGCAGAACGACCTTTTCTGTCAACACGCGAAAAACGACGAGAGACAAACAGCATCCACCGCAAAGAAGCCAATATATCGGACACGAGTCCTGTCTTAGTTTTCAAAGGTTTTCCTCCGAATTTCTTTTCCATCGCTATAAACAATCTCTAACATTTTTACTCCGTTTTTGTAATCTGTCCTAATAGACATTCCGCCTTCAAAAAAAATTGTCTCAGTCCATGAAGAAGACGATGTATAAATCTTCTTCATATATAAAGAGCCGTTCTCGTAACTAAGAACATCGGGCTCGCTGCCTTTTCCTTTGTAGTCATAAACATTTTTGACCACATTCACAGAAACTTTTCTCTTTTTTTTTGAACCTTCTTTATAATACCATGTTGTAAAAGTTTCAGAAAGCACTCTTCCATTTTTGTTTCTAGTCCATTCTGACCTTTTGTCATGCACCAGCTCTTTTTTCTCTGGCTCAGTCTCAGTATTATTCACTTCATAATGAAATTCATCTTTCTGAATCTCGTATCCAAGCTCTGAATAAAAGATTTCTGTACGAGTTGACTTAGGTTCGTTCTCCTCCACGGCTCTTGACGGAAAACCGTCTCCAGTAGAATAAAAATATTCCCTTACAGAAACAGGTGACAAATCATGAGAGGTTTCACCAAGCTCAAATCTTTGAACTTCAAGAAGACGAAAATTATTATCAAAAATCCGCTTTATTATGTTTGAACCATAATTGTTTACAATTATTTTCTTATCACCCTCGTTATAATATACGGATTGCTCGCCTTCAAAAAGATGCCGTCGCAAACCTGAGTCTTGATAATAAAAATAATTGAGAAAATCAGGAACTTCTGCCGTACAAAAATCTACAGATTCATTATCAAAATCACTTTCTAAAGGCTTATTTACAGCAAGCTTTTTGTCCTTTTTTATTATGTCGGCATCAATGACACCAATCTTTGACGGGCAAATGTACTCAAATAAAAATATAGCTTTTTTGTGACCGGGCTTATACATACGTCGGCTTAGAAGCCTTACAGGATAACGCGACAACGAGGCATAGTCAGAAGCCTCTGGGATATTGGTCTTTTTTGTAATACAAAAGCGACTTATCTCAAAGAAAAAATTCTGCATATAACAGTCGGAATACGATTCTCTGGATACCCGCCTAGCAAAGACAGACATACCACCAAAAGCAACAAAGAGCAAGAGTAAAGCCTGTATTTTTTTGCAAGAGGAAAGTTCACCGAGCAAGCCAAAAGTCCCATATATTTAGGTCATCTCTAAAAACTCCCATCAGGGATTTTTTAGAGATTCCGCACATTCTGTTGTCTTATCCTAAAAACTCTGAAGTATATGATTCGGCATCAAAAACTTGGATATTCTCGTATTTCTCGCCAGTACAAACAAATGCGACAGGAATATGAAGCTCTTTTCCGATAGAGAAAGCAATTCCGCCCCTTGCTGTAGAATCATATTTTGTAAGCACAACAGCATCAACGCCAACAGCTTCTGAAAAGACCTCAGCCTGACGAAGTGCGTTCTGTCCAGTCGTAGCATCAATCACAAGAAGCTTTTTATAGCATCCAGAATCAGCTTTCTGAGAAGCAATCCTATCGATTTTCTGCAATTCTCGCACAAGATTCTCTTTATTATGCAAGCGTCCAGCTGTATCAGCAAGCACAATCGCACCGCCAGAAGCACGGGCTGCATCAGCCGCATCAAAGACAACGGCAGAAGGGTCGCCACCATGCTGATGGGCAATCACTCGGATTCCGAGCCTTGAGCCATGCATCTCAAGCTGCTCTTCTGCGGCAGCCCTGAAAGTATCTGCGGCAGCAAGAATAACAGGCTCGCCCTTGTTCTTGTAATAATTCGCAAGTTTTGCAGCAGACGTTGTTTTTCCGACTCCATTCACGCCGAGCATCATAAAGACATTGACTTTTCCAGACTGAGGCTCAATTACAGGTGCGTCAAATTTTACAAAGGACAACAAAAGAGATTTCAGCTCGCCTTTTATCAAAGCTTCATCCTTCAAATGCTTTTCTTTGCAGATTTGCTCAAGCTGCTCAGAAATTTCATAGGCGAACTTTGCACCAATGTCACCCTCAACAAGAATATCGATAAGCTCTTCAAAAAAAGATTCGTCGATACTTTTTGAGCTGAAAAAGCCTTTTATTTTTTCTGCAAAAGAAATCCGTGCCATACTATTCGTCAATCTCCTCGTGTGGAATACTTTTATCTATCTTGCCCTCTGCCGGAAGAACCTGATTTGCCGCCCTTAGATAGCGGAAAAGCTCTATCAATGCCCACGTTCCGCATATTGCCGACAAGCCCGATGCAAGATAAGCACGAGTTTGCCATACCTGAGCATCCTCGTAATCACAGAACCCACGACTGTACGCGCTGTTCATTGTATTAAGCTTTCCAGTGCAGTAGAACGACAAAGGAAGGGAACAAATAAGAGCCGTATATGCAGTATACATTCTACGTCGTCTTTTATCAATGTTAGAAGCTCGGTCAAAAGGAACAGCATTGACAAGAACATCACTATCCTTCCTTGTAAGGTTGTAGGGAATTCTGAAAAAAGCTGTCTCTTCAATTTCTTCGCCTTCTTTTTCACCCGGCTTTTTTACAACAAAAACACCAAGAACGTTTCTTCCATTAACAGAAAGCTCCGCGCGCGGCTTATCCTCCGTAACATGGGCAGACTGCATTCCAAAAGCATAGAACATACCTTCCTTGAATTTTTTGAGCCGAATCTTGTCTGTCGCGGCAATAGAAGGAACAAGCTTTGCCCTAACAAAAAACTGGCTGTCATTTGTAAAGGAATAAGTCACAGTTTCTTCTTCAAAGCCGTCAGAAACTATTGAAATGGTATGTATTCCTGCATCAAGAATTAATTTTTCAGGCACATCGGAATAAACAATATCATCGATTGTAAGCACGGCATTGTCCAAAGCTTCTTTTGGCGATATAAAAAGCTCTACAAGGACAGGGAAGCTGTTCGCTATTTTAGGAACAAGGCTCTGTATAATACGCTTTGTGAGCGGAACCATGTCAGAGACCATTCCGACCTCCGTCACGGTACCTATATTCTTTCCGCCAGGGTAGACGTGCATATCTACTGTTACAGAAATATAGTCACCAAAAGAGACGATACGCCCTGTCAAAACGCCGTTGATTTTTGCTTCAAGAGCTTCAGTCTGATATGTCCAGCTGCCCATGCCGTCCTTGCGGGCTTTTTCTGAAGGAGAAAACAGCTCGGTCGCATCCTTTTTATAAATTGAGACATTCTCAGAAATAATGTGATTTTCTTCATCCGTATGAAAAAAGCGGAAAGGCAAGAAACGCCCAAAACCAGATTGTTCAGCAGTTTTT
>CADCRJ010000169.1 GCA_902803735.1 uncultured Spirochaetaceae bacterium | reverse complement strand
TTCTGGTTCCCAAAATTATCAATATGTACTTTTGGCTGATTGATTATTATGCCCGTACTGACGACAGCAACAATAACATTCAGCGGTGTCTTCTGAAAATTCAGGCACTGGATGTCGGCGTCTACAAAATGTACACAACAGGGAAGAGTTGAAATCACATTTTAACCATGCCTAAAAAGCATGGAATCGGAGAATTTCAGAAACTTTTGATTCTGAAACCAGAGATTTGAAAATCCGCGAAAACTCCGCTTTGGAAAATTGCGGTTGGTTTTAGAGGAATTCGGGCAATGGAATTACTTTCATTATCCGTCTTTACGCCTCAAATAAAAGCACAAATTACTTTTTTCTTAGATTCGGAATGAGACTGGAAAAAGTTAAGATTTTTTTAGGAGATTTTTATGTCTGAAGAGCTTGTACAATCCGTCAAGGATATGTTGAAAGAAGAAACATGGACACGACAAACAATCAGCAATTACACGATAAACAACATCAAAGAACTTGCTGTAATCATTGAGAAAGCAAACAATGAGAACTGTACGGATGAGATAAAAGACATCTGTGACGAGCATCTCACCCATTCAAAGGACAGTATCATTGCATTGTATATTTCTGGAATGATTGGCTTGAAAAGAGGTTCTTTGGATAACTCCCCTCTTATTTCTCTTGTCGATTTCTTCATCAACAATCACAAAGAGCCTATCGTAGAGTATCTTTGTGAATCTATACTTGCAGATGATGAAACAAATAAATTTGCTCTCAGAACTCTCGCAGAGTGCTACAAGCTCAATGGCAAAGAAGAAGTTTGGTCTATTTACGAAAAAATCGTAAAAATCGATCTTGAAGAAGCAGACCTCGCAAAGGCACTCGCAGAACATTACGAGGGTCTTGGAAATTCCGAGACATCGACGGACTACTATAAAAAAGCTCTTCTCCGCTATGTTTCACTTAAAAACATGAATTCAGTAAAGGAATGCTGGACTAAACTCGTATCCCTCATTCCAGAAGAAATTGATTTCTTCCTTCTCGTGCAGAGAAAAATTGCAAAAGCAATCAGCGAAGACAAAAGCGCGCTCCTTATGCAGGAGCTTTACGCTTACTATAAAGACAATGAAAAATGGGACACAGCCATTGACATTCTAAAACTTAACCTCTCAATCGATCCAAAAGATCCTTGGGCACGCAGAGAAATTACAGAATGTTTCAAGAAGAAATACGCTGACCACAGCAAGGTTAACGATTATATCGAGTCATCAGATTTGACACAGAGCTTCAGAAACGTTTTTGAGGCTATCAATGACTTTGAAAAACATATCGCTTTTGATGCAAATAACTTTGTTTACCACAAAACATGGGGTGTAGGAGTTATCAGAAAGGTTGAAAATGACAATCTTTCCATCAACTTCGGAAAAAAATTCGGCATAAAAGAGCTTTCTCTCAAGATGGCAGTAAGTGCTCTTCAGCCATTGGCAAAAGACCATATTTGGGTTATCAAGGCAAGACAGAGTATTCCTGGAGATCCAGACTTCAAGGCTCTCAGAATTCCAAAAGATGCATCAAAAGAAGATAAAGAGAAAGTTCAGAAAATAAAGAAAGCCCTTCTTGCAAAGAAAATTAAAGATGACAAAGCTTGGGCTTTGAAAACTATAATCAAGAGTTTTGGCAACAGCTGTGACCTTAAAAAAGTAAAGGCAGAGCTTGTTCCGTCAATTTTGACAGCAGCTGAATGGACTTCATGGAATACTGGTGCTAAAGCAGAGCTTGAGAAGAACCCGATTTTCGGAATCAATCCAAACAACAGCACAGAGTGGGTTGTAAGGGACAGAGCTATTACACCTCAGGAGAAGCTCAGCAACGAGTTCAAAGCACAGAAGCAGTTCTTTGCTCGTCTGGACATCCTTATGAAATTCGCAAAAGACGAGCCAGAGATTGCTCGTGAGAGCGAGCTTTTCGCAGATATGTTCAGCTACTTCACAGGCTTCTTGAAGTCATTCACTGCGGTAAACGAGCAGGTTGTAGCATCATACCTCGTAGTACAGGAAATCGGTCAGTTATTCCCGAACCTTGCTGTTAAACTCAGCTTCACATTTGA
>CADCRJ010000168.1 GCA_902803735.1 uncultured Spirochaetaceae bacterium | reverse complement strand
GCAATTTTTTTCTGAGTCGGAGATAGTTGGATTTGAGCCGTCAACAAGCTTTTCAACACTTGTGTTAAGGGCTTTTGCGATTTTCACCGCTGAATAGATATTTGGAAGAGCATTGTGGTCGTTGATGTAATTCCGTAAGGTGTTTATGCTGATTTCTGTTTTTTCAGAAAGTTCTTTTTGTTTTATATCCTGAAATTTTAATTCCTCTCTCAAATTCTCTTTAAAACCCATGCAAAAATATTAATCTGAAAAGATTTCTAAGTTTATTGAAATTGATTTATTAAGATTATATTATAAAATACAATTAATTATATCTAATCACTTTTTATTTTTTGTGGTTAGATAATACCCTTTTTGGAGCTTCCAATGAAATATAATCTTCCTATTAAAATGCGGTTTGCAATGTTGATTTTGGCACTCTTTGCAATTGCATATTTTTCTTCTTGCACAAGCACATCCGAGATTGCCCCCGACTGGCTTGCAAATTACCGCACAATTTACCCAGACACAGAATACATCGCACAGCGAAGTCGGGCAGATTCTGATCAGACTGCAAAGACAGAGGCTGTCGCACAAATCGCACGTTATTTTCAGACGAGCGTGAGCGCAAATCTCAAAACCAGCGTCCAATCCGTGACAAGCGGCGAAAATGAGAGCGAGACAACTTCTGTCGTAAACAATGTCGATGTAATGTCGCAGGTTGAGCTGTTCGCCGTGGAGTATACAGACCCTTACTTAGAGAAAAAAGAAAACAAATGGTACTGCGTGGCTTTCATCGAGCGGGAAAAGGCGTGGACTCAATACAAGCCAACTGTTGATGATGCAAGAACAGAATTCTATGCGATGAAAAAAAATGCGGACGAAGAAACCGACCCGCTCACAAAATGCACGGCGTACGGAAAAGCATGGAACAGCGGGAAAAAATTCCTTGAAAAGCTCGAATATGCTCGAATCCTAAACGCAAAGAAAGAAGCAGAATATGCAGAAGACAGAAGAGCCGTAAGTGAGATTCCGGGTAAAATCTCAGCCGAGCGGGAAAAATGCACGGTCTATCTTTCGGTCACTGGCGACTATGGAAACACAATCAGCTCAGCTTTAAGCAAGACTCTCTCTGGCAATGGGTTCAAAGTCGCAAAAACAGAGAACGAAGCGAACTACACCGCAAACGCAATCGTTGAACCAAACGCTGTGGGAAGCGACCCAATCACGGTTTATCCGAGCCTTGACCTAAAAATCACGAGCAAGGGCGGAAAGACAGTTTTTGCAAATCAATGCAAAGTTGAGCAGAAAACAATCGCCTACTCATTGCAAAACGCACAGAAAAAGGCATACCCGATTCTCGCAAAGGAAGCTGACAAAGCAATCGAAGCGGAATTGAAGCAGTATAAATAGTTTTTCATTCAAATGGAGGAATTTTCAATGAAAAAAACATCAAAACTCATGGTCACAGCAATTGCAGCTGCATTCGCTCTCACATCTTGTGCTTCAACTAAGGTTGAGGATGCACGAAACAAAGTTCCAGAAGCAAAAGCCGACGAAATAGACAAGGTTGTGGTTATTGACTGGACTGACAGGGCGCTGGGCGAGATTTCAGCCCCTACTTGGCTCAAAAACATGAGGCGAGGAAACAGCGACGCATTCAAGGAACAGTGGAAAGTCGAGCCTAACCGTGTCGTAAAAGTAAGCATGGCTACAGGAAAGACCGAGGCAACGGCACAGGCACTTAGCCGGGCGGGATTCGCTTACACACAAGCTGCGGAACTGAACCAGAAAGTAATCGGCAGAGTTGGACAGGGCTTGAACGATGTGGGACAGCTTGAGGCATTGTTTATTGCAGCGAGCGAGACAAAGGCCGAAATGACAGGCTTGCGAGAGGAAACAGGGTTCTTCCAGAAAGTGCGGACAACGAACGCCGAGACAAAACAGACAAGCGAGCAGTTCATATATTATACAGTCTATTCAATGAGCAAGGAGACATGGGAGGCACTCTGCAAAAAATATCTCATGGATATGATGGGAGGAGCGAACCTTGAGACTGAGACTCAGAAGAAAATCGGAGCATTGTTCAGCGAGATGAAGGAAGACGCGGACAAAAAAGAAGCCGCAAAACAGGCTGAGGAAGAAGCCTTGTACAAAGCTCAGATGGCTCGTCTCGAAGCAGAGCGTGCAAAAGCAAACGCAGCGGCAGCCGCAAGCAACGCCGAGACAGCGAAAGCAGGCTTAAAGGCAAAAGAGATGGACGCACAGGAAACACAGACAAAGAAAGCCGTAGAAGCAGCGGCAGATTTGGCTAGCTTCTTGATGTAGGTAACGACTTTCGGGAATTGTGGTGGTGAAGTGTGAACGAAACCACCACAAAGAATAAATCAATTATAAGAGATTTTTATGACACCAGAGAAGATTGGAAATAATTATCCACAAGAATTTATAGCACGAACAAGAAAACTTTTACAACAGTATGATGAGATTGTAGTAAACAAATTGGAAAATGAACAAAAAGACAAAGAAATCTATAATATTACTCTGCTAATAAATTGCTTTTACGGTTTATTAATGATGCCAGCAAAATTAAATCGTAATCTTTTGCCAACAGATGTAACAGCAGACAATATGCTTCAAGAAAAACATTTTTCTGATGTCATCAAATTCACGACAGCCCCACAAACAGATCTTTCATTTAAGGATTTTGTTAATTCTATTCGTAACGGATTGGCACATTGGGAAGATGAAAGAAATTCTAATCCCTCAAGACAAGAATTGCAAATCTCTTATGAACCAAAAGAAGGAGATCAACCATTTAGAGAAATTATTATTTATGGTTCTACCAAAAAGAGAGATGGAATTGATACTGTTGTATATTTTGATATTTCATCTGAAGAAAAACGCAAGAAGATTTTGGATTTTCTCGAATTAATTTATAAACCGGCAACAGTATAAGGAGTATCACATCAATGAGAAAACTTTTATCACTTCTAGCATTGTTATCTCTGGGCTTTGTGACATTCGCACAAACGACCGTAGCAGAAAAGAAACTCGGAAAAACACTAGAGAAAAACAAAGAAGCATCAGCGGTGTTCGTGAGCGAGATTGACTTATCGCAAATGTCTGTTTCAGACAGCGGAACTATCACGCTTCCAATTTTTGAGAAAAACAAGATTTCTGTTGTGTCTGGAATGGACATGGCGAACATCAAGGAGAGAATTGCTTATACAAAGAAATCTGTATTTTCGGTCACATTCACGACGAAAAATCTAAAACCAAATACTTACGCAATCACGAGCATTGCTGGGATTGAATCCGTTGCTGAGTATAAGAGCCGAATCGCGGAAGAGACTCGAATTGCCGAAGAAAAACGAATTACAAAAGAAAAACGTCGTGCCGAGGAAGAGAAAGCACGATGGGAACACGAGCGACTTGAAAATTTGACGAAGATGCCTGTGCAGGTCATAAATCAGGAAGTAATAAACCTTGATGGGGCGGAAAGTGCATGGCTTCCAGGGCAGATTCAGGACAAACTCAAATCAAATTTGCAGGAATTTTTGGGGATAAAAACAGTCGTGGACTCAAAATCAGAAGCGGCTCTCAAAAAATTACAGGCAGAAAGCGAGAATGCATCCCGAGATGAGGAGAGCGCAATAGAGCTTGGAAAAATCACCACGGCAAAGTTCGCGCTCTTCACAAAGCTCCGAAAGACCAGCAATGGCTACACAATCAGCACAGACTTCACCGACCTTACAACAGGTGAGCAGATGGCGAGCGTTACATCAAAGGAATATTCTTCAAGCGAATATCTTTACGGTTCGACAGGTGCGGTTGATGAAATCACTCTTGCACTCGGAAAAAAACTTGGCATAAAAATCTCCGCCCTCAACAAGAATCTTCTCACTAGTGGTTCTGCCTCATTCAGCGTGGACGAGCAGCTTGCTCTCGCAAAGCAGAACGAAGATAACTTCAAAAAGATGATGGCTCAGTATGACTCAGACCTTGCCCTATTGAATGTAAGCAACGACCTTTCCGCAATCGAAAACAAAAAGAAAATCGAGGCAGAAAAAGCTCTTATCTTGGAAAAGCAGAATGCGGAGAAAAAGCGCCAGGCAGAACTTACCGCACAAAAACAACGTGCGGAACAGGATGCAAAGCTTGAAGCAGAGCGAAGCATTGCCCTAAAAACACAGCGAGACGAGATGGCAAAGCAGGCGGCTGCAAAAGCGGCGGAAGTGCGCAAACTCAAGATGGAGAAGCAGGGCGTACTTGGTCAGATAAATGTAATCGAAAGCAAGAAAAAGGCACTTGTTGAGATTCGTCAGAGCGTTGAGGCTCGCTATCAGGAACTTTACGACAAACTTGAAAAAGACCGTGAGTCAGAGGAATCAAGGATCCGAAACAAATCTTACAGCACAGTGGAACTTGGCGGAGACGGCCAGCCGACAGAAGCCGCAAAAACTCGCCGCGAAAAGCAGGTCATAAAGAGCTACGAAGATTTGACGAACAAATTCTTTGCAGACTGCGACGCGGTTAAGGCAAGCACGAAGGCACAGGACAGCGCGCTGCTCGCGGAAATTCGGACTGACCAAAAGGCCCTTGCAACGACGCGCACGGTTTCTTCGATGGGTGAAGAGCTAAAAGTGAGCTTCGGCACTTACGAAGGAAGCGAGAACGGCTGGAACGCGTATCTTTCGCTTTATTCTGACGGCGTTTTGCTTTACAACGACAGTTTTATCGTGGGCTACGAGGCTCTGAGCGGAAAGAAAGCTCCAGATATAGCGTCAGACCTCGACGACAACGTAATAGAAGAGTACACGAATAACGTGGATATGTACAATTCTTTGCTCACTCGCGGCGACCCGATTATTTACTTTGAGTTAGACTACACGGCAAGTGCCGAATCCGATGACAAGCCGAGCGAATACAAGTTCAACTTTAACAAAATCCGCGTGATAAATACCATGAGTGGCAAGACCGTGCAGACAAGCTCGCTGAACCAAACTGAGCCGAGAACGATGAAGCCAGAGCAGGATTTGCGGGAAATTGTAGGCATCGTAGCAAGAGAAAAAGAAAAATTTGAGCTTTGGGAAAAAATTATTGCAACTGCTAAAAAAGATGGTGCTGAATATGTTAAGTTTATGAACTCTTTTGTAAATATTCCAAATCGGAACTTCGCAATGTCGAAAACAGAGGTAACACAAAATCTCTATACCATGGTTATGGGCAAAAATCCGAGCGCGTTCAAAGGAGGTAATTTGCCTGTCGAGTGTGTGAGCTGGTACGATGCTATTTATTTCTGCAATAAGCTGAGCGAAAAGTTTGGGCTGACTCCTGTCTATGCAGTAGAAGGTAATACTGTCACGCAGAACTCAGCTGAAAACGGCTTTAGGCTTCCTACGAACGAAGAATGGGAATATGCGGCTAAAGGCGGAGAGTATTACAAATACGCAGGAAGCGATAATCTAGACGTAGTTGGGTGGTATAGAAACAATAGCGGTGAAAAAACTCATCCAGTAGCACAGAAAATGCCAAACGGCTACGGTTTGTACGATATGAGTGGTAATGTTTGGGAATGGGTATGAGATTCCAACGGCAGCGACTCCCCTTATTACCGAGGAGGCGGTAAGGTCAACAACGACAGCAGCTGCGCGGTTAGCCACAGGCTCCGCGACGACGCTCACAGCCACCGCCACAGTCTTGGCTTTCGCGTTGTGCGTACGGTGAAATAAGCGAGTCATAGCAGTGGAAAGTCGGCGAAAACGTAGGCGTTAAGCTGTTATGTTAGGAAACGTATCTATAAGAGGAAAATTTATGGCAAAACAAAAAAAGGAAATAATTTTATGACAAATCTGATACAAACACTAAAACGCCGTATGCAAGAACTTGCAGGTGTTAACATTGCAAAAATAGAAAAGGCTTCTGCTGAAAAAAATAAGAAAAACTCAGAAGAAGAGGTATTTATTTCAGAAAAACAAATTTCTCAAGGCGAGGATAAAAAACAATGAAAAAATTACTTACTCTTCTAATTTTACTCATTTTGAATTTTGCTGGTTTCGCACAAAACAAGACCGTTCAGGTCGTTATGCCAGAATGCGTGAATATTTCTGGAAGCGTGGCGATCTGGCTTCCAGGTCAGGTTCAGGACAAACTAAAATCCAACTTGCAAGAATACTTGGGCATGAAAACAATCGTTGATTCAAAGTCAGAAGCGACTTTGAAAAATTTGCAACGAGAATCTGAGAACGGTGGGCGTGATGAAAATACAGCCATTGAGCTTGGAAAAATCAGCACTGCACAATTCGCAGTAATGACAAAAATCCGAAAAACTGGCAAAGGTTACACTATAAGCACCGACTATACCGACATGACCACAGGTGAACAAAAGGCGACCGCAACATCAAAGGAATATAAAACTACAGATGAACTCTACGAAAGCACAGGGGCTATTGATGAAATCACACTAATCCTTTCAGAAAAACTAAATATTGCAATCAACCCGATTCAGAAGCAAGCCTTGAAAATGGGAACTGCGGATTTTTCTATTGATGACCAGCTAAAACTTGCAAAACAGAATGAAGAGCAGTATAAAAAACTCATGAGTCAGTTTGACGAGCAACTAAAATCACTTTCTGTAAGCAACGACTTGAACGCAGTCGAGAATGCAAAGAAAATTGAGGCTGAAAAAGCTCTTCTTGCCGAAAAACAGCAGAGCGAGAAAAAACGACTAGTCGAACTTGCAGAACAGAAAAAGAAAGCCGAAGAAGACGCACGGCTTGAAGCTGAACGAAGTGATGAGCAGAAGAAAAAACGAGACGAACTTGCTTCACAGGCTGCGGAAAAAGCAGCGGAAGTCCGAAAACT